>NZ_CANSHK010000031.1:0-41790 GCF_947646745.1 uncultured Methylovirgula sp.
CCGCGCCAAGACGGCGATCAATGAACTTTTGAGAGATTGATGCCGCAGCCAAAGCATCGGACCGAAAAGTGCGAAGCGGTTTTCGGAATAAATCCGCTGTGATTTAAGAAAGTAAAGGTGTTGAGCAATTGATATGAGCATCCACCGCTCCGACCTCTCCTTTCTCTATCGCTCGGACGAAGGCGAGATCGGTGTCGCGACCTGGTGGCGCGGCGCATTGATCCTCGCGACTATTTTCGCAGTGCTGACGCTCGGCTGGGTCGCGATCGAGCCCTATGCCGACAAGAGTCTCGCCACAACGGTCGTGAGCACGATCGTCGTGCTGACCGCCAATCTCTATCGCCTGGCGTATGGCTTCATTTGCCTGATGCTGCTGATCAGCCTTTATAATCTCAGCGCCAAACGGTGGCGCAATCTCGGCCGGCCGTCGAGCTTCGCCGGGATTCTGCCGGTAGCCCTCGCGATCGCCGGCGCATTGAATTGGCTCGAGCCGCGCGTTGGCGGGGCACTGCCGCACGCGCTCATCATCGTGGCCGACGTCCTTCTGGTCGTCATCTTTCTTTGGACGCTGGGAGAGCTCGGCGGTTTGCGCGCCTACTTCGGTCCGCTGCGGCGTTGAGCGACCGTCCCAATCGCTAAGATCCGGTTTGAGGCTGACCCCAGGTGACGCGGCGACGCGAAAGATCCGGCGCGGGGATTTCTCAAAGTCGCACCGGCACCGAAGCCGCCGGCCAATGCGGTCGCGGCTCTCCGTGCGCCCTATTTTCCAGCGGCGATCCGCATCGTCCGCGCCGCATGGCGCGCAAACCGATTGGCGAAGCTGAGATCCTGACCTGAGCCGGATTTCCAAGGGCGGACGGTTTCCTGTAGAATGAGCGGTCCGCCATTCATCGTCTCGCAATGTCCAGTTCCAGCAAAGCCGTCGATCTCTGCCGCGCGCTCATCCGCTGCCCGTCGGTTACGCCCGAGGACGGCGGCGCGCTCGGCATCCTCGAAGACCGTCTGAAGGCCGCCGGCTTTAGCACGCACCGGCTGCGCTTCTCTGAGCCGGGCACGCCCGATATCGACAATCTTTACGCGCGAATCGGCAGCGGCGCGCCTTGCCTCGTCTTCGCCGGCCACACCGATGTCGTGCCGCCGGGCGACACGGCTGCCTGGCGTTTCGATCCGTTTTCAGGAGAGATCGCCGATGGCGCGCTCTGGGGCCGTGGCGCCAGCGACATGAAAGGCGGCATCGCCGCCTTCGCTGCCGCGGCGCTCGATTATGTCGCTGCCAATCCGGGCTTCAAAGGCTCGATCGGGCTGCTTATCACGGGCGACGAGGAAGGCCCCGCCGTCAACGGCACGGTGAAGCTCCTCGAATGGGCGGCCGCGCAGGGCGAGCATTTCGATCATTGCCTCGTGGGCGAGCCGACCAATGTCGAAGCGCTCGGCGATACGATCAAGATCGGCCGGCGTGGCTCGCTCACCGGGACGCTGCAAGTCCACGGCACGCAAGGCCACGTCGCCTATCCGCAGCGTGCCGACAATCCCATCCCGCACCTGCTGCGCCTGCTGACCGCGCTGATCGAGACGCCGCTCGACGCGGGCTCGGCGCGCTTCGACCCGAGCCATCTTGAAATCCTGAGCGTCGATGTCGGCAATCCGGCGACTAATATCATTCCGGCCTCGGCGCGGGCGCGCTTCAACATCCGCTTCAATGATCGTTGGACGCCGCAGACGCTGCAGGACGAAATCAAGCGGCGCTGCGCCGGCGCGGATAGCGGCCGCACCGATCTGAGCTTCGATCCCTGCAATGCCTTGGCCTTCGTGACCGAGGCCGACCATTTCACCGATCTCGTCGTCGAGGCGATCGCCGCGCACACCGGCCGGATCGCGCATTTTTCGACCTCCGGCGGCACCTCCGACGCGCGCTTCATCCGCGCCTATTGCCCGGTCATCGAATTCGGCCTCGTCGGCGCGACGATGCATAAGGTCGACGAGTGCGTGCCGCTCGCCGATATCGATCGGCTCACGACGATCTATCGGGAGATTTTGACGCGTTATTTCGCTTAGAGCGGGATGCGAAAAAGTGTCAGCCGTTTTCCGCAAAAAATCCCGCTCTAAACTATGAGAATCGATCACGTTTATGATTTCGGGTCGATCCGATCCGAAATCATCGTGATCTAAAGCCTAAAGCTTTCGCCGAGATAGAAGCGGCGCACGTCGGCATTGGCGACGATCTCTTCGGGCCGGCCTTCGGTCAAGATACCGCCGCTGTGGACGATATAGGCGCGGTCGATCAGATCGAGCGTCTCGCGCACATTATGGTCGGTGATCAGCACGCCGATGCCGCGCCGCTTCAGATGCTGAACGAGCTGGCGGATGTCGCCGATGGCAATCGGATCGATGCCGGCGAAAGGCTCGTCGAGCAGCATGAAGGATGGATGGCCGGCGAGCGAGCGGGCGATTTCGCAGCGCCGGCGCTCGCCACCGGAGAGGGCGATCGCCGGCAATTTGCGCAGCCGCGCGATGTCGAATTCCTCAAGCAGGGCTTCCAGTTCGTCGGCGCGCTTGGCCTTATCCGGTTGAGTGATTTCGAGAACCGCGCGGATGTTCTCTTCGACGGAGAGGCCGCGGAAGATCGACGGCTCTTGCGGCAAATAGCCGATGCCGAGGCGGGCGCGGCGGTACATCGGCAGCGATGTCACGTCGTAGTCATCGAGCATGATCATGCCGGAATCGGGCCGGATGAGACCGGTGACCATGTAAAACAGCGTCGTCTTGCCGGCGCCGTTTGGCCCGAGCAGGCCGACGGCCTCGCCGCGATGGACGCGCAAGCTCACGTCTTTGATGATCTGGCGTTTGCGATAGGACTTGCTGAGCGATTGGACGATCAGCGATCCACCCGGCTGGCCCGCCTCGTCCACGGCGCCATCGCCGGGCGCCGGTCGTGCCTCGACGGGCTGGCCGGGCGCGGCGGCCGCTTTGGGCCGTGCTGTGGGACGCGGTGATGCCTTGCCTGGTAAAGCCGGGCGGCCATCGTGCAGCACCGGCGCAGGCGGCTCGGACAGTTTCGTCCCCCAGTCTTCGAGATCCTGCGGCAGCCATTCGGGCCCCAGCGCCTCTTGCGCCTCGGCGCCTTCGGCACTCTCGAAAAGCCAAGCCTCGGCGCTTTGCGGGCGCTCGCCGGCGCCGCTCTGCCGACGGCCGAAAAGACCGCGCAGCCATGTCATGACGCCCGCCCCTTGTTGCAATTGGCTGGACGGCGTTGCCGTGGCCATATCGGAAGCATTGGCGCGAAAGTCGCCCTCCGAACCTCTTGTCATCGCGCCGCAGACTCCGACCGGCGCGCGCTCGACCGATGCGTTTTTTTCGGCTTTGGCTCCTCGCCCGTCGTGTTGCCGCCGCTGCTGTTGCTGTTGTCGTTGTCCGGAATGAACAGGCTGCGTACGTGCCCGGTGACGACCGCCTGCGTCGTCTTCAGATCATAGACGATATGGTCGCCGAGGGTAACGTTCGGCCCCTGGGTCAGGCTCACATTGCCGTCAAGATAAACCTTGTCGAGGGATTTTTCATAGATGCCGGAATCGCCCGTCGCGACCTGATCCTTGGAGATCAATGTCACCGGTCCCACCGCTTCCATGCGCCGCACGCGGTCCGACGAGGACGCCTTGGGGGCGTTCGGCGCGTTTTTCTGCTTCGGGGTCAGAAAGACCGTGAGCTTCGGTGTTTTGAGGACGGTGTCGCCGCGCGTCGCCACCACATGGCCGGTGTAAACGAGCTTCTGCTCCTTGTCGTAATAATCAAGCTGACCCGCGACGATGTTGATCGGCGTCTGATCGCTGCTGGCGCCGGCCGCGGAGACACCGTTTGGCGCAACAGCGCAGAACCACAAAAGACCGAGGGGCGCGGCGAGCCAGACTTGGCTGCGGCGCGAATGTGACGGCTTCGTCATGGCTGCGCCTCCGCAGGAGGCGTCGCACCGGTATTGGCGTCGCTCGGGTCGATAAGCGAATGCACATGGCCGAGGAAGGAGATTTTATGACCATTGTCCGAAATCGTCATGTGGTCGGCATTGACCACGCTGCCGCCGGACAGGAGAAGTTTCACCGGCGTATCGGTAATCATCTTGCCCGACGCGAAGTCCATCTCGGCCTTTTGGGTAAACATGTCATAGCCGGCATCGTCATTCTTGATTCGCACATTGTGGTTCAGCCAGACATAATTGCGGGTGCTATCATAGATGCCGGACAGCGAGGTAATGCGCGCCGTCGTGCGATCGTCGAGCCCGACTTTGGCATCGACACCGGCAAGATTGACGATCGACGGATTCAAGATGTCCTGCGTGCCCGATGCGCCGGTGAGTTCGAAAGGGGCACCGTTCTGGCGGATGCCCCGCATTTTCGGCGTTGAAAGCGTGACCACGGTGCCTTTCAGGCCGACGGCCGTGCTTGAAAGATTTTTTTGGAGCTGGCGGAACGGATTGAAGAAAATCAGGAAGCCGACGGCGAGAACGACGAGCGTGCATCCGGCGATGATGAAATGGCGCAGGTAGCGCACAAAGACGGAATGCCAGCGCGCGTGACGCACCGCATGGCGCGCCGTTCCGGCCTTCAGGTCGAGCCGGCTCGCCCCAGGCGCGCGCGTGAGATCCGTCATCCGCAAATCCATAACCAGAGGGTAAGCGGCAATTTTGCCGAATTCGCGACCCCTCCCAGGCGCGGCGGCGCGGCGGGAGAACTCATCACAAATCTTATCCTATTCTATCCTATGGCATGGCTATGGCGCCACGCCCTTTCACGTCCTGTGAGGGCTTTGATCAGCCTTTTGAGGGCGCTATCCGAACCCAGGGCTTGCACCGGTAAGGCGCTATTCGTGCGAAAAAATATCCGAATCGGGCCAGCCGGCGAGATCGAGCCTGGCACGCGTCGGCAAAAACTCGAAACAGGCCGAAGCCAGCCCGGTACGGTTCTCCCGCGCCAGCATGGCGTCGAGTTTGCCGCGCAGGGCGTGGAGATGCAGCACATCGGACGCGGCGTAGGCGAGCTGAGCCTCGCTCAAGCTCTCCGCCGCCCAATCCGAGGATTGCTGCTGCTTCGACAATTCGACGCCCAAAAGCTCGCGCACGAGGTCCTTGAGGCCGTGCCGGTCCGTATAGGTACGGGCCAGTTTCGAGGCGATCTTGGTGCAATAAAGCGGCGCTGCCATCACGCCGAAGGCGCGATAGAGCACGGCGATGTCGAACCGGGCATAATGGAAAATCTTGGTGACGTTGGGATCAGCCAGCAGGCGCACGAGATTCGGCGCCGCAGTCTGCCCGGCGGCGATCTGGACAACCTCCGCGGAGCCATTGCCGCGCGAAAGCTGCACCACGCAGAGCCGGTCGCGATAAGGCACGAGACCGAGCGTCTCGGTATCGATCGCAACGCTGTCGCCGAAGGAGAGGCCGTCGGGCAGATCGCCCTTGTGGAAGTTGATCGTCATCAGGCCGGGCAAATCAAAAGGGTCTGCGCCGGGTAGCATCCGGCGGCGCGCTTAGCAAGCGCGGCGGCTCATCCCGTCTCGGCCGCGCTTTCGTGCCAGCGCCGCAATGCCCAACGCGACAAAGCCGCGAGCGCGACATAAATCGCGATGCCGGTCAATGCGACGAGGGCAAGAGCCGCGAACATGCGCGGGATGTTCAGTCGATAGCCGGCCTCGACGATGCGGAAGGCCAGGCCGGTTCGACCGCCCTGCGTCCCGGCGGTCAATTCGGCGGCGATGGCGCCGATCAACGCCAAGCCACCGCCGATCCGCAGCCCGGCAAGAAAGAGCGGCAGCGCGGCAGGCATTTTCAGCAGCCACAGGGTTTGCCCGGGTGTCGCGCCGTAGAGCGCGAAGAGATCACTCAGATTGCGCCCCGCCGAAGCGAGGCCTAGGGCGGTATTGGCGAGAATCGGAAAGAAGGCGACCAGAAAGGCGCAGAGCAGCACCGCCACCGGCGGCGTGCAATAGATCAGCAGCAGCGGCGCAATGGCGATGATCGGCGTCACCTGCAGGATCACCGCGAAGGGCAGAAAGGCACGCTCCAGCCAGCGCCATTGCGTAAACAGGATAGCGATAACCACCCCGCCGAAGGTCGCGGCGAGCAGGCCTTCAAGCGTGATCGACAAAGTCACCCATAGCGCCGGCAGCAGTGTCGCCCGATCGGCGATGAGCGTCGCGCCGATGCAGCTCGGCGCCGGCAGGATATAAGGCGGAATATGCCCATGACGGACAATCGCTTCCCAGACGAGCAAAAAGCCGAGGAAGGCGAGCACGGGCGGCACGGCGCGCCGCAAAGCCTTCATGGTTGGGCCTCCGTCACCTGCGCCAACGCCTTCGCAACGCGGCTGCAATGTTCGAGATAAGCGGCGCTTGCGCGCGGCTCCGGAGCCTGGCGAAAGCCCGGATCGATGGCGATCGCGCCGGCGATGCGCCCCGGCTGCGCCGCCATCACCACAATGCGGCTGGCAAGATAGACGGCCTCATAGATCGAATGAGTCACGAAAACGACCGTCGTGCCGAGCTCTTTCTTCAAGCGCAGTAAATCGTCGTTCAAGCGGAAGCGGCCGATCTCATCGATCGCGGCGAACGGCTCGTCCATCAAGAGAAGCTTCGGCCGCGAGACCAGCGCCCGCGCGATCGAAACGCGCATCTGCATGCCGCCCGACAATTCGCGCGGATAGGCCTTGGCAAAGGGCGCGAGGCCGACGAGCGCCAGCGCCGCCTCGCTACGCTTGGCGATCTCCGCCCGAGGAAGCTTCTGCAGGCGCAGCGGCAAGCGCACGTTGGCGCCGACATCGGCCCAGGGCATCAGCGTCGCCGCCTGGAACACGAAACCGATCTCGCCCGGGCGCCAGACCGCGCCTTCGATCGCGCCCGACGAAGGCCGCTCGAGCCCGGCGATCAACCGCAGCAGCGTCGATTTCCCGCAGCCCGAGGGGCCGAGCAGCGTCAGCAATTCGCCGTCGCGGACGACGAGGTCGATGCCTTCGAGCGCGCGGGTACCGCTCGGATAGATCTTCGTGAGGCTCTTGAGCGCGACGAGCGTTTCGCTCATGGCTTCGGGCGCAGGCTAAGCCCGACGCCATGATCGACGAAGGTGAGCGTATAGGCGCGCTTGTAATCGAGGTCCGGCTTGAACAATTTCGCCGCCGCCATCTGTTTGAAGAAGGCCGCCATCCGCGCGTCGGTCATCGCGCCGATGCCGCGTTTCAGCGCGTCGCCGGAATCGACGATGCCATATTTGCGCATCGCGGCGATCGAATAGGCGATCTGGCCATCGGTGATATCGGGATTGTCCTCCCGGATCAGCGCATTGGCCTTGGCATTGTCGCCATAGAGGTAATGATACCAGCCGATGATCGAGGCCTCGACGAAGCGGCGGACGAGATCGGGATTTTTTTCGATCATAGCGCGGCGCGTCTCGATCGTCGTCGAATAGGATTGATAGCCGTAGTCGGCAGCGAGGAAGACATTTGGCGTGAAGCCGCCCTGCTGCGCAATCGCATAAGGCTCGGAAGTCACATAGCCCTGCTCGATCGAGTTCTTGTCGGCGAGGAAGGGCGCCGAATTGAACGTGTAGATCTTCACTTTGTCTTCACTGAAGCCATAGCTCAGCTTCAGCCATTGATAAACGGTCACGAGGCCGTCATTGCCGATGAAAGCCGTCGCCTTAGGCAGATCCCTGAAATGATCGTAGCCGGCGTGCGGGTGCGACATCAGGATGAAGGGATCCTTCTGGAACATCGCCGCGACGGCGACGATCGGCACGTTTTCGGCGACCGAGTCGAAAGCCTGGATCATGTTCGCGCCCATGTCGAAATCGATCCGTCCGGCGGCGAGCAGCAAGCGGTTGTTGCTTTGCGGGCCACCTTGCAAGATCGTCACGTCGAGGCCGTATTTGCGATAGGTGCCGTCGGCGAGGGCCTGGTAGAAACCGCCGTGCTCGGCCTCGGCACGCCAATTGGTGCCGAAGGTGACTTTATCGAGCGCCAGCGCGGGCGCGGCGAAGCCCAGAAGCGCGCCGAGCGCCGCAAAAAATCGCATCATGTCTAAACTGCCGCGGCCGCCCCTCTGCCCGATGCCTATTTCACCCGTGGGGCGCCGCGACGCAAGGGCTTGCCCCGCGCCCGGCCTTCGGGCCTATTACGGCAAACGCAGCTCAAGGCGGGCCGAGGAAAAAATGCTGCCAACGCGATTTTGGGCGGAAATGACCTGGCGCGATTTCCAATCGCCGGGGATCGAGGAGGCCATCGCCGTGCTGCCCGTCGCCGCCGTCGAGCAGCACGGACCGCACCTGCCGCTCGGCGTCGATCTTCTCCTGATGCAGGGCTATATCGAACGCGTCGTCGCCCGGCTGCCGGACGAATTGCCGGTTTTGTTCCTGCCGATCCAGGCCATCGGCACCTCGACCGAACATGAGGATTTTCCCGGCACATTGAGCCTTTCGGCAGCGAGCCTCATCGCCGTGCTCGGCGAGATCGGCACGAGCGTCGCTCGCGCCGGGCTCGGCAAGCTGGTGCTGCTCAATTCGCATGGCGGCAACGTGCCTCTGCTCGACCTCGTCGCGCAGGATCTGCGGGCCCAGCACGGGCTTCTGGTGGCGAAGGCGACTTGGCATCGTTTCGGCTATCCGGACGGTCTCTTTTCCGAAGACGAGCTCAAACACGGCATCCACGCCGGCGATGTCGAGACCTCGCTGATGCTGAGCTTCCGGCCCGAGCTCGTCCGCGACGCCGAGCGCGAGAATTTCACCTCGGCGGCAGCAGCGATCGAGAGCGATTTCACCTGGCTGCGCACCGGCCGCCCGACCGGCTTCGGCTGGATGGCGCAGGATCTTTCCGCCTCCGGCGCGATGGGCAATGCCACCGCCGCCACGGCGGAAAAGGGCGAAGCCTCGGCCGATTACGGCGTCACCGCCTTCATCGAGCTGCTGCAGGACGTCGAGGCCTTCGACCTCGACCGGCTGCGCGATGGGCCGGAGTCCGACTGAGCCTCAAAGCTTGCCGTAGACGACGCGGGTGCCGCAGATGATGTCGTGCAGGCCGGTCTTCTCGCGCGTCCAGCCGATCATCAGAAATCCGATGTAGAGCGTCAAGCCGTCGAGGATGTAGCCGGCCCAGCGGGCAAACGCGAGCCAAGGACCGACGGGCTCGCCGGTCAGGGTGATGAGGTGGAGCCCGAGCAGGCGCTTGCCCGGCGTCGCCTGCCAAGCGCCGCTGTTGAAAGAGACGTTGTAACCGATCGTCACGGCGAGACCGACCAGGCCGGCGATCCAGAACAGCACGATATAGCCCGGCGGAAGCGGCTCGCCGGTCGCGAGCGGCTGAAGCTTTCCCACGACGCCGCTGACAACCACGACCACGCCCACGATACCCCCAGCGATGGCGGCAAAAAACTCGAGGACGATGACGTCGATGATATAGGCCAAGAGCCGGATCCAGAAACCGGCATATTGGACGCTTGCAAGCGCGGCCGCGCCTTGCTGCGGCGGCGGGGCCGGCAGCAAGGGCGCGAAGGCCGCAACATCGGCGAGCCGCGTCCACACCGTCGCGCCGACTTCGGCGACATTGGTATCGCCGCCGATCTGGCGCTTGGCGATCATATCCTTGAGCGTATAGCCGGTGAACGGTCCTTCGGCCTGCACCGGGCCCTGCACATACCAGTTCGATTCGAACGGGTGCTTCGGCGGTTGCGGCGGCAGCATGTCGGACGCCATGAACGTCTCCTCGAGGCTTGGCCGCCTGATTAGCCGGCGACGGCGGCGCGAAGTCAACGCCCGGCAGGGTTGCCATGATACATTGCACTAATGCGACACGGCCCGACGGGATGGCACACTCTGCCCACTTGGCGGGGTGCGCCGCCAAGCTGAGCGAGGCGCCTGGCGCAATCGCGATGCACGCTCCGGCATGCTTAAGAGAACGTGAACGATGCGGTGCGCAAGCGCGACTTGTTCATGGCAAGTGTCCTTGGCGAGCGCTCTTGGCAAGCGCTCTTGGCAAGCGCGAGCAGCGCACGCAGCGCGGCGCGCCGCATCGGACGTGTGCATGAGCACGCGCCGGCATTTCTTGGCGCTGCGGGTGAAAAAGTTCTTGTAAAGCGCGCGAATCCTCTTATTTGTCTCCTTGCCCAAATCGCACGTGCCTGTGGTCGTGTGTCGATCGGCGGGGATCCGGACAAGAGGCCGGTTAACCGCCGCTAAAAATCGGCAGCCGGAGGCGAACCGGCGAACCCCGCCAAACGGGGGACGCGACTTAAAGCAACGACGGACCGGGCTTTTTCGTCTCTGCCAGCTTCCAAACCTGGCTTACCGAAGAGGCTTGTCTTTCTTGCCGGGCGTGCGGAGGGGAGTCCATCCCATCTCCAAGCGAAGGCCATGAAGGTTTCAAACGGCAGTTTTGCCGTGCGAGCCGGCATAGCCGACGGCGCAGCATCTGGCTTTCCGCAGCACGCGTATCCGCGCGTCTCGGCGGCCAGCGATGACGGGAGCGGTGAACGGCGGCGTCTCCACAATGCGCCGGAATCCACCTTCGTCATCATCCCAAGCTTGTTTCGCTTCTGCGCGGGCAACCGCGCTTCGAGGGGATGCCGCGATGACCGATCGTATCCTTGAATTCCTGCGTAACCGACGTGAAGACGGGCCGTGCCTCGTGCTCGATCTCGACGTGGTGCGCGACAATTACACCGCCTTCAGCAAGGCCCTGCCCGACACGCGCATCTTCTATGCCGTGAAGGCGAACCCCGACGCGCAGGTGCTCTCGCTCCTGGCGAGCCTCGGCTCGTGCTTCGACACGGCCTCCGTGGTCGAGATCGAGCAAGTGCTCGCGGCCGGCGCGACGCCCGACCGGATCAGCTTCGGCAACACGATCAAGAAGGAGCGTGACATCGCCCGCGCCTATGCGCTGGGCGTGCGCCTCTTCGCGGTCGATTCAGAAGCCGAGGTCGAGAAGATCGCCCGTGCCGCCCCCGGCGCCAAGGTCTTCTGCCGCATTCTCTGCGACGGCAACGGCGCCGAATGGCCGCTGTCGCGCAAGTTCGGCTGCGTGCCGGAGATGGCGGCGCGGGTGCTCGAGCACGCGCATCGGCTGGGCCTCAACGCCTACGGCCTGTCGTTCCATGTCGGCTCGCAGCAGCGCAACCCGAAGAGCTGGGACGCGGCGCTGAAGGCCTCGGCGACGATCTTCCGCGATCTGGCGGAGCGCGGCATCGCGTTGCAGATGGTCAACCTCGGCGGCGGCTTCCCGACGAAATATCTGAAGGACGTGCCGGCGGTGAAGGCCTATGGCCAAGCGATCTTCCGGGCTTTGCGCAAGCACTTCGGCAACCGCATTCCCGAGACGATCATCGAGCCGGGCCGCGGCATGGTCGGCAATGCCGGCATGATCGAGGCCGAGGTCGTGCTGATCTCGAAGAAAGCGGACGACGACAAGACGCGCTGGGTCTATCTCGACATCGGCAAGTTCAACGGGCTGGCCGAAACCATGGATGAGATGATCCGCTATCCGATCCGCACCGCCTTCGACGACGATGCGATGGAGCCGTGCGTCATCGCGGGACCCTCCTGCGATTCCGTCGATGTGCTCTACGAAAAGGAGCCTTACCCGCTCCCGCTTAGCCTGGAGATCGGCGCCAAAGTGCTGATCGAAGGAACAGGCGCTTATACGACGACTTATTCGTCGGTCGGCTTCAATGGTTTCCCGCCTTTGAAGTCCTACGTCATCTGAGACGTTACCTGGGCGGAGAGCGATCTCCGCCCTTTTTGCTGGCATCGCGCCCGATGCGATCCGGGCCTAGGCCTCAGGTGCGGCAAGCAGAGCCGCCCGCGGCCGGGCGCCGCGTTCCGGCGCGCCGTCGGCAAGATGGAAGAACCGCGGCCGCACAAACAGGAATTTGAGGCGCGTGTTGCGCAGCAGCGCATGCAGCAGCAAGGGCCCGGTGACGCCCGCGAAGGTGACGAGCGTCGCGGCAAGGCCGATGTCCTTGATGACCCCCGTATGGACGATGGCCGTGCGCGTTGCCGCCATCGGCAGGAAGAACGCCAGATAGATGACGATCGAATTGCGGCCGCAATAGCGCAACCATTGCGTGCCGGCGCGTCCCGAGAGCAAGACCGCGCCGACCACGACCGCACTTGCGCCGGCAAAGCCCGCGATGAGACTCACGAGCGGCATGGCGGCGACGTTCGGATAGGCGGGAAAGGGTGCCGGCACGAAGGTGGCGAGCGCCTCCACCACCGCCCAGAGGGCGAGTCCGAGCGTTGCCGGCTTTTGATGGGCGCCCACCCAGGCGGCGAGCGCGAACACACGATCTGAGAACATGTAGCCCGCATAGAAATAGACGTAGCGCGAGCAGAATTCGTCGACGACGGTCGAGCCGGTGTTGACGCGCGCCGTCTCGAGCAGACAGGCGGCGACGAAGACGAGCGGCCAGGGCACCTTCCGCAATATTTTCGTCGTCAGGAAGAAGATCGGCAGCAGATAGATGAACCAGAGCGTCCCGAGCGGCTCGACAAGGCCAAAAGCGAATTCGCGCGCCACCGCCGCGGGCCCGGACGGACCGTCCTTGAGCGCGACCTGGATCGCCAGCCACAAGACGAAAAAATAAGCGAAATGGATGACCTTGCGGTCGATGAAGGTGAGCCAATCGCGGCCGATCGTGCGCGGCAGGAAAAGCCCGGCGATCAGGAAGAAATCCGGCATGCGGAACGGTTTGGCGAAGGTGACGAGCGTATGCAGAAAGCCGGTGCCGCCCATCGCATTGCCGGTGCCGATGGTCGAATGCATCATCACCACCATGATGATGCAGAAGCCTTTGGCGTAATCGACCCAAGCGACGCGTTCCTTGACGCGTTCCTTGACGGCGCCTGTCTGCAGCTCCTGTCCCATTCTCGCCCACAGCCCTCGCGCGTATTAAGCGAGCTGTTCCAAATCGATATAAAATGATCGATTGAACGCTCCCACTTACCCGAACGGGCAACATCCATACCGCGCGGGGATCGCGAGCGCCGCAAAAGGGCGCAAGGCCTTCAGAGGTGTTCGGTCTCGCTCAGCGTCATCCGCAATTCGAAGCTCTTGAATTGCGAAAAGATGCGCCAGATCCAGTCGCGCAGGGCGGCGCGCAGCACGATCGACATATCGGGCGGCGGCGCCAGCATGAAGCGCGAGAGCGAAAAGCCGGGCAGCTCGATCGTCGCGCACAGCACCGGGTCGAGCTTGCCGATGCGAAAGCTGCGCAAAGTCTGCGGCGCGCCCGGCTCGGCGGCAGGCTCCTGGCTCGTCGCTTCGTTTTTCACCACGATCACCTGAAGGTCGGGATAGCGCGCCTCGATCCGCGCGACGACCTCGGCGGCGCGGGGCGGCCCGTCATCGACATAGAGAAGGATCGGCTCGACGCCGCGCGCCCGCGCCTCGGCAATGAAGCCCGTGTTATCGACGAGCGTGAAGAAACCTTCGAGCGCGCGGTGCCAAAGATCGATGATCTTCGGCACGCCGTCGTCGGCGAGGAGCGGATCGATCAACGCCATCTGGCCCTGGATCGTATTGAGATCGGCGATGACGACCTCTTCGGGAAACCGGGTGGCGAAATCCGGCTCGTGCGCGTCCGTGTCGAAGCCGCGGAAGGCGCGTCGGCTGGCGAGGAAATAATCGCCGAGAAGGCGCGCCACCGTCGTCTTGCCGACACGCCCGGAAAGCGAACAGACGATATAGACAAAAGTCCTGGCGGTCATTGCAAGGAGACCGCCGGATCGGGCCGCAGCGCCGCAGCGGCGAAGGTCAGGCCCGACCGTTCACGAGATCGAGCAGGCGGATGCGGTTGAACTCGTCCGCGTTCTTGTTTTGCCATGTACGCACGTAGCCACGCAGAGTAAAGGAATGGTTCGCCGGATCCCCCGATGCGGTCTTGTCGGCGACGAAGGTCGACAGAGGCGTGCCCGCGAGCTCAACCTGCTCATAGGCCATGGCGTTGAGCTTGGGAATGGTCACCTCGCTCGCGTTCTTCACCTTGCCGAAATAGGTCTGCAGCGTCGCCGGGTCCCAATCGAAGAAAGTCGAATCGTTGACGTAGTTCTTGACAAGGAAATAATGCGCATCGGTGACAAAGGGCGCCGTCTCGTTGATCTCCGACAGCGAAGCAATCGACGGCCCCAGGATGTGAAAGAGGACGAAATTGAAGTCGCCGGCTTTCGCCGCTTCGAGAAAGCCGACGTCGCGCAGCGCCGCAAGGCTCGAAGCCAAGGCCCCGGCGCGGGTGTCGATCAGCGTCACCTTCACTTGTGATGTGTTGAGCGTATCGAGAATGCGCATCTGGTCGGGCGTCTGGTTGATGTCGACGACCTCGGTGATCCCCGGATGGAAACGCTGCAGCGTGCCGCGCGGCGTCTCGGTATCGAAGGCACGCACGATGACATTATGGCTCGCGAGGTAATCGAGAAGCGCGCGCGCGACCGTCGTCTTGCCGACGCCGCCCTTGTCCGCTCCGACCATGATCAGCGTTGGCTTCATCTGATTGTGCCCCATCCCCGTTGTCCGCGCAGAGGTCTGCGCCTGCGATGCGGATTTCGGCGGCGCGGATTGCTCTGTCCGGGCCGCCGCTTTCACATGTTTGATGTCGCGAGCCATGCGTCCGATATAGCGCACTTTCGCGGGGGCGCAAAACAGAGTGTAATTTTAGTTAATGGCGTAGCTTCCGCGGCTTAGCCGATGCCTGAGGCCAATCCTTATCTGTCCTCGCGGGCAGCAAAAGTGGCGCCGTTCGGGGCCTTGGCGATCAAGGTGTCGATCCGGTCGCGTTCGCGGCTGAAGAGGGTCAGCATCTTGCCGTCGAATTCGCGCGTCTGGGCGAGGCGGACCCGCATCGGATCGACGAAATGGCCGTTGATCAAAACTTCATAATGCAGATGCGGGCCGGTCGCGAGGCCGCTCTCGCCCAGATAGCCGATCACCTGGCCCTGATGCACGCGCGCCCCGTCCGCAATGCCGCGGGCGAAGCCGGACATGTGATTATAGGTCGTCATATAACCGTTGGCATGCTGGATGACGACGCGCCGGCCATAGCCCGAATCCCAGCCGGCTGAAACGATGACGCCATTACCGGCGGAAAAGATCGGCGTACCGATCGGCGCCGCCCAATCGACGCCGCTGTGCAGCCGCGTATAGCCGAGGATCGGATGAAAGCGCATGCCATAAGGCGAGGTCATGCGCGCCCCGACAATCGGCGTGCGGATCAGGAATTTGCGCGAAGACTTGCCGTGCGGGTCGTAGAAATCGACCTGACCGTCGTCCGGCGTCTGGAAGCGGTAATAGCGGAAGGTTTCGTTGCGGGCGACGATCGAGGCATAGAGCAGTTCGTTGCGATGCTCGCCTTCTTCGCCGTTGTCGTAGAAGGCTTCGAAGGAATCGCCGCCGGTCACCGGGCGCTGGAAATCGACGTCATTGGCGAAAATGCGCACCAGGTCGTCGATAATGGGCTTGGGAATATTCTGTTTGAGGGCGGTCTCGTAAAGTGAATCGTAGAGCCGCATGCCGCCTTCTTCGTCGTCGCCATTGTTGTTGGCGGCGGGCTTTTCGTCGGCCTCTTCGTCATCGTTGTCGGTGACGCGGACATAATCGCCGCGGTCGGTAATGGCGACGGTCGATTCCAGCGTTTCGTCGTTGTAGACCGAAAGCCGGGCCAGCGTCAGCGTCTTGCCGGAACCGTCGAGATCGGCCAGCAGCAATTTCAAGCGCCGGCCTTCCGGTACCGTCGGCGTGCCGGGCTTCGGCGCAAAAGCATTGGCGACGGCAACGATCGTCGCCTCGTCGATACCGGCACCGCGCAGCGCCTCCTCCAGCGTCTGGCCGTGGCGGATGACGATCAGCCGCTCTTCCATCTCCGTCGGCTGCTGCAGCGACGAGGCGCGTGGCACGACGGTCACGTTTTCCGGCACCATCCGCACCTGGATCTGCGAGAACGGAGACGAGGAAAGGGGATCGTTGGGATTGGCATAAGGCAGGGCGTCGAGCGCTTCGGCGCGGCTCGTCCGCATCAGAAGGAGTTGCGGCGGCAGGGACAATTGCTCGCCGCCGGCGGTCTGCTCCGATTTGACCGCCTCGTCGACCTGGGCCTCGACCTCGGGCAAGGACAGGACCGCGGTTTGCGACAGTTTGTCGGTCGGCAGATCGTGCACCGAGAAAGCGACATCCGCGTCACCCTGATCGGTAATGACCGGCTCGTTGACCGGACTGCGCGCATCAGCGAGGAGCTTCAGCGGATCATAGGGCGGGACTTCATCGGCAAAGCCCGCCTCGGTCGTGACCAGGGTCGTCGCCACATGGGTGAAGGAATGGACGCGGACGACTTCCTTGTCGCCGACCTTGATCGTCGTCGGCTCCTTGAAGGTTTGCTTATCGGCGACGATGTCGATCGTCTTGACCAGCCGGTCGCCCTTGCTCGGGTTGATGCCGGTTTCCGCCTCTTTGTGGGTGATCAGCGCCGGCACCGGCGCCTCGGCGAAATTCGATTGCCAATCGAGCGCGGCGTAGATGGCCGCGCCGATCAGGGCCGCGCCGGCAAAGGCGGTCAGGATCGTGCCGCCGAACCAGCGGATCGAGACGCGCCGCCGGTCGAGCGGACTCTGGCGATGGCCGCCGACCTCGATCGCGGGCTCGAGCCCGAGGTCGCCGACCGTCTGCGATAGATCGAGACGATTATGCGCGGTCAGCGTATCCATACGCCCGACAAGTTCCCCTCATACTGGCGAGCCGGCGGCACTTTAGGCTCTACCGGCCATCCGGCCAATTGCCTTGCAACGTGGCGCATTATTGTGCGGCAGTGGTTTCGCCGCCGCGATGGCGGCCGAGCGAAACGCGCGATTTGCTTGATTGGCTCACGAAGCCCCCGGAAAATGGCTCAAATGCGGCGCTGGCGCTTGGCAATCGCCTTGGCGGACAAGCTTGGGGGCGATCTGGGGGCGATCTTGGCGGCGAGCTGGGCAATGGCGGTTGACAGATTGGGCCGCCGCCGCTAATCCTGCCCCCGACGCGCGGCTAATGCCGCGTTTTTTCATTGGAATCGGGCGACCAGCCCGGATTTCCGTGAACCAAGCCCCATAAACTGCCAAAAAGCCGGCCGGGGATCGCTCCGAGCCGGGTCGAACACGAGGCAAAAGATGTTCGCAGTGATCAAGACCGGCGGCAAGCAATATAGCGTCGCTGCCGACGATGAAATCGTGGTCATGACCCTCGCCGGCGCGCCGGGCGATGCGGTGACCTTCGACAATGTTCTGCTGCTCGTTGATGGCGAGACGACCAAGTTCGGCGCGCCCTTTGTCGAGGGCGCGAAAGTGACCGGCACGATCGTCGCGCATGAACGCGGCCCGAAGGTTCTGGCCTTCAAGAAGCGCCGCCGGCAGAACTCGAAGCGCAAGCGTGGCCATCGTCAGGATCTGACGCGGGTGAAGATCACCAGCGTCGCCTGAGCCGCATAATCGCGAAAGGTTGCAGACCTTTCGGCCAGAGATTATGTCGGACTTAGCCAAAAGTAGCGGTTCCGCCGCGGGCGGAAAGGTTTTAGAATCCAAAGGTCTTCGGATGCGGCCGGCAGGCGGTCCAAGGCTGGAATATCGGAGCCAGAAGAATGGCGCATAAAAAGGCAGGCGGCTCGTCCCGCAATGGTCGCGACTCGGAAGGCCGACGTCTCGGCGTCAAGAAGTTCGGCGGCGAATCGGTCGTCGGCGGCAACATTATCGTGCGCCAGCGCGGCACCAAGTGGCACGCGGGCGCCAATGTCGGCATGGGCAAGGACCATACCTTGTTCGCGCTCACCGACGGCACGGTAGAATTTAAATCGAGCGCGACCTGTCGGGCCAGCGTGTCGGTCATTCCGGCCCAAGGCGCCGAAGCCCAAGAATAACGGTGGTTTTCGCAAGGACTCCACCGGCTCCCAGCGAACCCGGTGGACACGTCCGCAGCCCCGTCAGGCTAACGTCAGGTCCCGAAAAACCCGGCAGGGTTTTTGAATAGGGGGAGGTGGGAGACCACTTTCCCCTTTATTTTTGGACCCGGCAGGGTCCCCGGAGATCAAAATGTTCCCGGACCTGACTCGCGACGATGTTTTCCGCCTCGAAACCCGGCGCCTGTGGCTGCGCTGGCCGCGCACCGCCGATGCGGCGGCGATCACCGCCTTTGCATCGCTGCCGGAAGTGGCGCAGATGACGGCGGCGATCCCGCATCCCTATCCGGCGCAGGAAGCCGACCGCTTCATCTTCCAGGCGCGGGCGGATAATGCCGCCGGCCGGGCGCTGCATCTCGCTCTCACCCGCAAGAATAGCCCGCGCGCCGTCTTCGGCCTCATCTCGGCCATTGCTGACGGGCCGCAGGAGGTCGAACTCGGCTATGCCGTCGCGCCGGAAATGTGGGACCAGGGCTATGCCACCGAGGCAGGGCGGATCGTCATCGACACAATCTTCGCGCTGACCCCGGCAACGCGAATCGTCGCCAACACCCGCGTCAACAACCCGGCCTCGCGCGCGGTGCTGGAGAAGCTCGGCTTCGCCTATCTCAATACCGGCCTCGATCCGCTGCCGGCGCGCGGCGGGCTGCATCCCTGCGACCGGTTCCGGCTCGAGCGGGCGGCCTGGCGCGCCGCATGCGGCCTGCGCGCCTTGCCCGCCATGGTGCACCAGCGCGACGGCGAGCGCCTCGCCGATCCCAAAGCAGCCGTGCACGAATATTGACCAGCGGCGGGATTTGGCTGAAAGCCAAGTCCCGCTGGTAAGTCCCGTTGGTCAAGCTCCCCATGAAATTTCTCGACGAAGCCAAGATTTATGTCAGGTCCGGCGCCGGCGGCGCCGGCTCCGTCTCGTTCCGGCGCGAGAAATTCATCGAATTCGGCGGTCCGGACGGCGGCGACGGCGGCCGCGGCGGCGATGTCGTCGCACTCTGCGTCGCGGGCCTCAACACCCTGCTCGACTATCGCTATCAGCAGCATTTCAAGGCCAAGACGGGCGGCCACGGCATGGGCAAGAACCGGGCGGGCGCCAAGGGCGGCGATGCCGTGCTGAAAGTGCCGGTCGGCACCGAAATCTACGATGCCGACGACGGCCAATTGATCGCCGACCTGACCGAGGTCGGCCAGAGCGTGCGCATCCTCAAGGGCGGCAATGGCGGCTTCGGCAATACGCATTTCAAATCTTCGACCAATCGCGCGCCGCGCCGCGCCAATCCCGGCGAGCCGGCGCAAGAACGTACGCTGATCCTGCGGCTGAAGCTCATCGCCGATGCCGGGCTCGTCGGCCTGCCCAATGCCGGCAAATCGACCTTTCTCGCCACCGTCTCGGCGGCGAAACCCAAGATCGCCGATTATCCCTTCACGACGCTCGCGCCGCAGCTCGGCGTCGTCGCCTGCGACGGGCGCGAATTCGTCCTCGCCGACATTCCCGGCCTCATCGAAGGCGCGCATGAAGGCGCTGGCCTCGGCGATCGCTTCCTCGGCCATGTCGAGCGCTGCGAAGTGCTGCTGCATCTCGTCGATGCCGGCAGCGAACACGCCGGCAAAGCCTATAAGATCGTGCGCCACGAGATCGAAGCCTATGAAGCGGGGCTTGCCGAAAAGCCGGAGATCGTTGCCCTCTCCAAGGCCGAGACGGTCGATGCCGAGACCTTGAAGACGCAGATGGATCGGCTCAAGCGCGCAGCAAAGCGCAAGCCGATCGCGCTCTCCTCCGCCACCGGCCAGAACGTGCAGGAGGTTTTGCGCGCTCTGCTGAAAGAGATCGAATCGACGCGCCAAGGCGAACCCGCGCCGGCGCAAGAGTGGCACGCATGACGCTCGCCGAGACGTCGCAATTGACCCCCAAGCTCGTCCAGTTCCGCCGCATCGCGATCAAGGTCGGCTCGTCGCTGCTCGTCGATCCCGGCGCCGGCGAAGTGAAGCGCGACTGGCTCGCGGCGCTCGCCGCCGACATTGCCGGGCTGCACAAGATCGGCGCCGACGTGCTCGTCGTCTCTTCCGGCTCGATCGCGCTCGGGCGCAGCGTGCTGGGGCTTCCGGGTGGCGCGCTAAAACTCGAAGACAGCCAGGCCGCCGCCGCCGTCGGCCAGATCGCACTGGCGCGCATCTGGTCGGAGGTTCTGGGCGCGCATGGCATCAAGGCCGGCCAGATCCTCGTCACCTATCACGATACGGAAGTGCGCCGGCGCTATCTCAATGCGCGCGCGACGATCGAGCGGCTGCTCGACCTGCGCGCCGTGCCGGTCATCAACGAGAACGACACGGTCGCGACCTCCGAAATCCGCTATGGCGACAACGACCGGCTGGCGGCGCGCGTCGCCACCATGGCCTCGGCCGATCTTCTCATCCTGCTCTCCGATGTCGCCGGGCTTTACGACGCCCCGCCGGCGGAAAACCCCGGCGCCCGGCTGATCCCGGTCGTCACCCGCATCACGCCGGAGATCGAGGCGATGGCCGGCGGCGCCGCCTCCATTCTCTCGCGCGGCGGCATGCGGACGAAGATCGAGGCCGGCAAGATCGCCACCGGCGGCGGCACCCATATGCTGATCGCCGACGGGCGCATCGCCCATCCCGTCGCGCGCATCGAACAAGGCGGCCTTTGCACCTGGTTCCTCACCGGCTCGACGCCGGTGACGGCGCGCAAGAAATGGATCGCCGGCACGATCGAAGTGCGCGGCGCGCTCACCGTCGATGACGGTGCGGCGAAGGCGCTCGTCTCCGGCAAGAGCCTGCTGCCGGCCGGCGTCAGGAAAGTCGAAGGCGATTTTTCCCGCGGCGATTGCGTCATCATCCGCGACGCCGACGGCCATGAACTCGGCCGCGGCCTTGCCAATTACGATGCCGACGAAGCAGCCAAGATCGCCGGGCACAATTCAGCCGAGATCGAGACCCTGATCGGCACGCCCGGCCGCGCGGCGCTGATCCACCGCGATGATATGGTGCTGAAGGGGGATTGATAATTAGCCCCAGAGCGCTGCCCACGGCTTAACATGCGCCCACCATTCAGCCGGTGACAGAATGCGCAAGGGCAATGGCGGCAATCGATCTCGTTTTTTCAAAATCGTCTTCCTATCGCGTGTACAAAAGACGTCGCACGTCAGACCTATTGCGTGCGCAATTAGATCTCGATCGCCAACATCCGGTAATGCGGAAACGAAATGCGAATCTCGTAATCTGCGTCCAAAATCAGTCGCGAATTCCAAATCTTCGGGCACCAGATTCTGGGTTAACAACACCCCGTATTCCATCAAGTCGCGCCGAAACTCGGAGTCGTTGGTGGCCGCGAGTTCTTCTAACGTTTTTGGTGAACAAAGAATGTCCCATGGCGCTCGACCACCAACATAGAAAACATGCATTAGTGCTTCGATATCCACTGCTAGTGTCTCGTCGACCTCTACGGGAATTGGCTCCCCGTCGAAAATTTGAGAGCTGTATTTTGTCAAAGTATTTATTACGCTCGTATCGAGAAATATTCGCAGTGGAACCGCTTTAAACGGATAGCGCTTACAATCCGCTGCGTGTTGCAGCTCGCTACGATACAATACGTACTTCTTTCGTGCAGGGTCCCAAGATTCGATTCTCATATTTATAACATATCTAAAATTTGCAGATGCAAATAGCCCACCGCGCGTCATGGCCGGGCTTGTCCCGGCCATCTACGCCGCGCGGCATCAAATCAGATCGTCATAAAGATCGCGCCAGTCTGGATTGAGATCGAGAATAAGCCGCACTTTCCAAGCGCGCGGCCAATGCTTCATGGTGCGCTCGCGTTGAATCGCGTCGCGAATATCCTCATAGCGCTCCATGAAGACGAGCCGCTTTAAGCTGTACCGCTTCGTGAAACCTGCATATAAACCTTCGCGGTGTTCGAAGGTGCGGCGTGTCAGGTCGCTCGTCACGCCGATATAGAGCGTGCCGTTTGGCCTGTTCGTCATGATGTAAATCCAGCCGCCCCGCATCGCACCAGGTTGAACCGCGTGGATGGCCGGGACAAGCCCGGCCATGACGGCGCCCAGGTTCGAGGCTTTCGCAATGCGACACCTGATCCGCCTTCTGCAGCGCGCGGCGATTTTGGCGCTTGGCGCCTTGACGGTCTGGCTGATCGTCTTCGTCATCTTCCGCTTCGCGGATCAAAAACTGCCGCTGATCCTCGCGTTCAGCGCGACCTATCTCGCGGCGGCCTATGTCGTGCTGCCCTATGCGGTGCGCATGGGCCTCAAAATCCTCAACCGCAAGCATGTGCCGGCCTATACGATGACCGGCGACGGCCTGCCGGGCGATCCGGTCAATCTCGCGCTCGTGGGCGACCTCGCGCAACTCACCGCGGCCTTTGCCGCCGCCGGCTGGTCGGGCGCCGACCCGCTCGGCCCCAAAAGCGCATGGGGCATGGTCCGGGCCTTCGTGTTCAACACGCCCTATCCGACCGCGCCCTTCAGCCCGCTCTATCTCTTCGGCCGCAGCCAGGACATCGGCTTCCAGCAGGCGATCGGCGACAGTCCGCGCCAGCGCCATCACGTGCGCTTCTGGGCGAAGAGCTTGGCGCAGACGCAAGTCGACGTCACGAACCCGCGCTTCTGGCTCAACAAAGACAGGCCGGACGAGAGCGAGCGCGTCGTCTGGCTCGGCGCCGGAACGCGCGACACCGGATTTTCGCTGACGCGGCTGACGTTCCAAGTCACGCATGCGACGGATTCCGACACCGATCTGGAGCGGACCCATATCATCGATGCCTTGACGGCCTGCGGCATGATCGGCGCGGCGGCGCTCTACAAGGCCGGCCATCACCTGCCGGCCAACGTCAACCATTACGTCACGGATGGCGATGTCGCGGTGGCGGAACTTGCGGGTGTCAGCTCCAGGCGCACGTGAAGCGTCGGCGGCTCCCGCCGCAGCACCATCGGCAGGCCGCTGTGCTGGAAGACATGCAGCATCGGGATATTGTCGGCGAGGATTTCGGCTTCGAGGTAAGTGAGCCCGTTGGCGCGGGCGATCGCGGCGATATGCTTCATCAGAAGATTGCCGATGCCGTGCCCCTGATAGCCGTCGACGATGGTGAAGGCGAGTTCGGCCGAGAGCGGCGGGTCGGAGCCGTCGAGCGCGAAATAGCTGACGCCGCCGATGATCATCTCGTCCGCGCCCGCGCCGATCGTGACCAGCAGCGCCGCATCGCGGCGGAAATCGACGCCGGTGATCTGCGCCAATTCCGCGTCGGTGACCTCGGCGCGATATTCGAAGAAGCGCGCATGGACCGTCTCCGGCCCGAGCCTATGGAAGGCGCGGCGGATTTTTGCGCCGTCGTCGCGGCGCACCGCGCGCAGGGTGACGGGCGTGCCGTCGTCGAGCGTGACGGGCAGCGCGAAGGTCGAAAAATCGGGCCGTTTGGCGGGCATGCGCCTTGAATATAAGCATGGGCTGCGGCGGACGATTGGGCAAATCGCACGAGGCCGCGGCCCATGTTAAGCTCAGTGGCCATGCCGGATGACCCCGCCCTGCCCCGCGCCTGCGGCGCCTGCTCGCTCTGCTGCAAGCTGCTGCCGATCGCGGCGCTCGATAAGCCGCACGACCGCTGGTGCATGCATTGCCGGCCGGGCGCCGGCGGCTGCACGATCTATGACAGCCGGCCGCAGACCTGCCGCAGCTTTTCCTGCCATTGGCTGGCGGATGCGTCGTTCGGCGACCATTGGGCGCCGCTGAAAGCGAAAATGCTGGTGCAGGTCGCGCGTGTCGACGACGCCGCCTATGAATGTTTCGTCGATGTGCATGTCGATCGCGGCGGCGCCGATGGCTGGCGCGAAGAGCCTTATGCCGGGGATCTGCGCCGCTTCGCCGCCGCGCCGCGCACTTTGGTCCGCGTCTTCCAGGGCAGCCGTACGTTCATCGTGCGGCCGCATGAGACGCTCGAAGTCCGGCGCGGCTGAAAGCCTCAGCTCTTCTTCACATAAAGCGCGCACCAGCCGGACGGGCTGATCGTGCCGTCGACGACCTGGCAGGAGCTTGGTGCCTGGAAATGCGCGCAGCCATCGCAGCGCTGGTCGCCCTTGGGCGAATTCTGATATTGCGCCGCCGCCTGTGTGATTTTCTGCTGCGCCCGCGCCCGCATCGGCATCAGCCCGACAGCGGCGGCACTGGCGACAAAGGCCGCGCCGCTGAGCAGCATCCGGCGCGACAGCGCCTCGCTCTCGAGCGCCTGAGCTTGAACGCGACACGAACTGGGTCTGGAAGTTTTCATCGGCTGGCTCCTCCGCGTTTCCGTCGGCGGCGAGGAACGATGCTTTTAGAACAGCTATAAATTCCCCTCGCGCGGGCGTTAACGCGGCAGGAGGCGTCCGGTTCCGCCATCGCGCCGGTTACGCCGGCGCCTGCACCCGTTCGCGCAGATGCTTGCGCCAGACATAAACGGCAAGGACCGCGACGGGCGCGCCGATGAGCGCGGTCGCGACGAAGAAATTGGTGAAGCCGAGCCGTTCGATGAGAAAGCCGGACGTGCCGGCGAGGAAACTCCCCGGCAGCGCGCAGAGCGACGTGAGCAGCGCATATTGGCTCGCGGCATACTCCGTCGCGGTCAGCGTCGACATATAGGTGATCAGCACGATCGAGGCGAAGGCATAGGCGAAACTGTCGATGCTGACCGTTGTCGCGAACAGCCAGAATTCATGCCCGTGGCCGCCGTGGGCGGCAAGATAGGCCAGCGCCAGATGCGAGGCCGAGGCGAAGACCGTCCCGATGATCAGCGTCGCCATGAGGCCGATGCGGGTGATGACGAGACCGGCGAGAAAGGTGCCGCCGAGCGCGACCCAGAAGCCGAAGATCTTTGTCACCGTGGCAATGTCGGAATCGGAATAGTGCAAATGCTTGAACAAAGGCATCGCCATCGCGCTCGACACATAGCCCGGCATGCGGAAACCGGCGACGAGCAGCAGGATCGGTATGCCCATCGGGCCGAGACGGGTGACGAGTTCCTTGATCGGCGCGATGATCGTCTCGATGATGTTGCCCGCCGCGGCATGGGCCTTGAGATCCGAGGGCGGCTCGGGCGCGGCGAGTGCGGCGATCATGCCGGGCGCCATGCAGGCCGCCATGCAGAGATAGGCGGCGCGCCAGCCATAGGCATCGGCGAGATAGAGCACGCCGGCGCCGGAGACGAGATTGCCGATGCGCCAGCCGATCTCCGACCAGGACGACATGAGGCCGGCGCGCTCGGCCGGTGCCACGGTGATGCGCCAGCCGTCGATGACGATATCCTGGGTTGCGCCGGCAAAGCCGAGCGCCAGCGAAAAGACGACGGTCCAGGCGAGCCAATGCGCGGGATTGCCGAAGGCGACACCGGCCAAGGCCAGCGTAACGCCGATCTGCGACACCACGATCCAGCCGCGGCGGCGCCCGAGCAGCCGGCTGAAGAGCGGCGCGTCATATTGGTCGAGAAACGGCGCCCAGACGAATTTGAACTTATAGGCAAGCGTCAGCTCGCTCATCAGGCCGAGAATGCCGAGCGGCACTTTGGCTTCCGAGAGCCAGGCCGATTGCGTGACATAGACGAGCAGGAACGGAATGCCGGAGCTGAAGCCGAGGCCGAGCATGGCGCGGATGCGCGCGTCCGCGACGAGATCGCGCAGCGACAGCGCGTCCTTCGGCTTCGAGGCTGAGATTTGCTCCTGCATGAAGGTTTCCGGCTTCTCGCCGCATCGTTAGCGGGTTTTTCTGACAATTGCCCGTTCTTCGCCGCAGGCCGCGCGTTGGCGACGCCCGGCGGACGCACCGGTGCCGTTCGGTTTGGGATTTTCCATTTTGCGGAGGCGGCCGGCCATGCGGATCGCTTGAACCTGCGATCCGCGTGTATGCGGCGCTATGCGTTAGGCTGCAGCGGCCATGCGCCGGAGATGCGCCGTCACGCCGCCGCTCAGTTCATCCCGGCGACGACCACCAGCCGCTTGACCTCGCCGGCGCGATAGGCGTCGAGAAAGGCTTGGTAATTGCGGAACGAGATGCAGCCGTTGGAATCGCCGCGCGGCCCGAGCATGAATCGATGGGCAAGGAGGCCGACGCGGCCGTAGGGGTCGCCGCCGACGGGGATCAACCTGAGTGCGGCAACACCGTGGAAGAGTTGTTCGCGCGGCCGCAGATCGTAGATGCCGGGCGGCGTCGGGCCGCGCATTTTCTCGCGGACATAGTGCGGATCGTCGAAAGCTTCGCCAAGTCCGGAATGGGCCTCAAGCCGGCGCCCGTTCGGCAGGTAGACCGTGTGGGTCGAGATATTATAGACGGCGGTAAATTGGTCGTAGGGAACGACGGCGGCCGACGGCCGGGTTCCTTCGACGACGCCATCTTCCGATTCCGCGTAAGCCAGCGCCTGGCCGCTTGGATGGTTGATGCCGCCGAAAAGCTTGTCGAAGAAGGAATTATGCCCCGGCGGCGGCTCGGGGGTGGCGGCGGCGACTTGGGTCGTTTGCCTCGGTTGCGGCGCTTGGCGTACGGCGACGCGGGCATGATCTTCGGCTTCGGGCACGACCAGTCCCGAGGGACGCGGCGCCGGCAGCGGAACACTCGAAACCGTGTGCGAGGACGGCGGCAGCGGTGCATTGGCAGCGAGATCCTGATCGGGAAGGACATTGTCCTTCGCCGGCGTCTCGTCTTCGGCCGAAGCCACTTCATCGCCCGGCAGATGCGTTGTGGTCAAAGATTGCGGCATTACCGGCGGCAGCGGCACGGAGGCGACTTGCGCCGGCGCCGGGGCCGCCGCGATTTGCGGCGCCGAGACGGCTTCCGGATCGGGACCGAAGGTCGGCGCTAAGGGCGCGCTCTGCGCGAACGAGGCGCGCGCCGCCTTCAGCGAAAACGTCGGATCGATAAAGGGGCTGTAGACATTGGCCGCGACACGTTCGGGCGCAGCAGGCGTTTCAACGGCTTGGGCGACTTGCGGCTTGACGAACTGCGGCGCTTCGACCGTCGGCGCCTCGACGGGGAGTTCGACCACGCGGAACTGCGCATCGGGATGGACGTAGATGATCCAGGCGCCCGCCAGAATCGCAAGGCCAAGGACAATCGCGCCCGGCGCGGCCTCGGAGATAACCCTGCGGAAAAGCCCCCGTCGATTATAGGAGGCAAAATCCTGCGGTGCGTAAGTCCAGTATGTCATCCACCCCGCGTCCTGTACAACTTCACTCTGCGCCTTCTTGCTTGCCTGGACGTGACCCCCTCGCGGTGGTGTCCAGGTTGCCGAGGCCTTATTTGAGGACGTTTTTAGTTAAATGCCGATTAAAGACCTTCCCTTCACGATACGTCTGATTACGGCATTGGCAGGGCAAAGCCGCCAGCAAGTCCGGAGGGCGGGCAAATAAGCTCTCTCAATTGATCTGCGCCCCCGTACGCCAGCCTTCCAAAAAACCGCCAAGCGGACAAGCGGGGAAGCCGCCGAAAGACGGGTCTGCCGGCCACGGGAGGGCGGAAAGCCGGTCACCGCGGCAGCGATGCAACAGTTAGACAAGGAATCTGACGTTTTTGGCCCCGTGCGCCGGCTTAAAACTCGACTTCGAGTTCGGCCATTTCCTCGGGTTCGGCCTGGGCCGCCGCGATCCAGGCCTGCATCGGCGGCCAATCCATGATCGTCGCGCAATAGGCCTTGGCTGCGGGATCGAGCGGGACGTTGTAGGTGATGAAGCGCGTCGCGACCGGCGCATACATCGCATCGGCAATCGTCGGCGTCGGGCCGTAGAGGAACGGACCGCCCCAGCGCGTCAGGCATTCCCGCCAGATCGTCTGGACACGATCGATGTCCGGCTGCGCACCGGCGAAGATTTTGAAATTCTGATGCCGCGCCTTCAGATTCATCGGCAGCGCCGAACGCAGATTGTGGAAGCCGGAATGGATCTCGCCGGAGATCGAGCGGCAATGCGCCCGCGCCGCCTGATCTTTGGGCAACATGCCTGCTTCGGGATGGCGCTCCGCGAGATATTCGGCGATGGCCAGCGTATCCCAGACGCTCACATCGCCTTCGGACAGGCGCGGCACCAGCACCGACGGCGCCAGAAGCAGCAATTCCGCCCGGTTCGACGGATCGTCGAGCGCGACAGGCCGTTCCTCCACCTCCAATCCGGCGAGCTGGCACAGCAGCCAGCCGCGCAACGACCAAGAGGAGTAGTTCTTGCTTGAGATGGTGAGGACAGGCGCCATGACCGCTCCTGAACGCGAACGGGTGAATCTTTGAGCACACGCCGATGTTGCGGCGCAAAATGAAAGACCCTAGCCTTGAAGCACATGTTGTACCGCGCTTATCAAGCCTACACGGAGGCCTCTGAACCCTTCCGCATGATGGCCCGCGCCGGCTTGAGCTTAGGGCCGCTGTTCACCGGCATCAGCGAGGCCGGCTTCGGCAAGCATTATACGGCGGCGCTCGAATTGATCGCCCGCACCCGGCTCTCGCACGCGCGGCCCGACTATCGGGTCGAAAGCGTTCTCGTCGATGGCCGGCCGGTGCCGGTCGACGAGAAGATCGTCGCCTCGCTGCCCTTCTGCGATCTCGTCCGCTTCACCAAAGAGAGCGCTGCAACGCTGCCGAAAATGCTGGTGGTGGCGCCGCTCTCCGGCCATTTCGCCACGCTCCTGCGCGAGACGGTACGCACGCTCGTGCGCGATCACGAGGTCTATATCACCGATTGGAAGAACGCTCGCGACGTGCCGCTTTCAGAAGGACCGTTCGGCTTCGACGATTATGTCGATTACGTTATCGACTGCCTGGAGCTCATCGGGCCGGGCGCGCATGTGCTTGCCGTCTGTCAGCCTTGCGTGCAGACGCTGGCGGCGGTGGCGGTGATGGCCGAGCAGCGCCATCCCGCGGAGCCGCGCAGCATGACGCTGATGGCCGGCCCCATCGATGTGCGGGTCAACCCGTCGAAGGTCAACGAGCTTGCGACCGCGAGGCCGATCCAATGGTTCGAAGACAATCTGATCGCGCATGTGCCGGGCCATCTGCCCGGCGGCGGGCGCCGCGTCTATCCGGGCTTTGTCCAGCTCACCGCCTTCATGTCGATGAACATGGATCGCCACATCAAGGCGCATCGCGATCTCTACGAGCATTTGAGCGCCGGCCGCGAGGCGGAAGCCAAAGCGATCATGACGTTCTACGACGAATATTTCGCCGTGCTCGATCTGCCGGCCGAATTCTATCTCGAGACCGTCAAGACGGTGTTTCAGGACGCGGCGCTGGCGAAGGGCGAACTCACTTATCGCGGCCAGAAGGTCAATCCGCGCGCTATCCGCCGCACCGCGCTGCTCACCGTCGAAGGCGAGCGCGACGACATCTGCTCCGTCGGCCAGACGGCGGCGGCGCATCGCCTCTGTGATGGGCTGCGGCCGCATTTGAAGCGGCATCATTACCAGGTCGGCGTCGGCCATTACGGCACATTCAGCGGCCGGCGTTGGAACGGGCAAATCTATCCGGTGATCCGCAATCTGGTGCTCGCGATGGCCTGAAGCGGCCACTCCGCGCGCCGATCGAACTGAAGGAGGTTGGACATGACAGAAGGACATGCCGCGGTTTTGGAAAAAGATTTCACCCCGCCGAAAGAGCACGAAACACAATTCTCACATGTCAAACCCGGCGACACCGAATTCAAAGGCGAGGGCTTGCGCGACTTCTTCCTCTATCGCGACCTCGGCATCGCCAAAGCGACCAACGGCAAGGTGATCGCGCATCTCGTCAAGGCCAATCTGCCGCCGACCACGGGCACCGGCTGGCACAAGCACATCGCCGAGTTCCAGATCGTCATCATGACCAAAGGCTGGGCGAAGTTCATGTATGAAGACAAAGTGACGCTCGTTTCCGCCGGCGATGTCGTGCATCAGCGGCCCGGGATCACGCATTATCTCTTCGATTATTCGCCGGACATGGAATATCTGGAAATCGTCAGCCCGGCGGACTTCGGCACGGTCGAGGCCGAAGCGCCTTGCGCGGTTCCCGCACCGACGCCTTGGGAATGAGCCGCGAGAATTTCACGCGATACATGCGGTTGGCCGGCAGCGATGCGCCGGCCGGCCCAGGCGCGGATTTTTTGGTTTTTTTGAATCGCGGTTAACGCGACCATCCACACTTTTCTGCGGCGTCTTTTTGCGCCGCAAGCATGCGCGCTCACGGTAGGCCCGGGGCGCTGGCGGCCATGTTTTCCAATCTCCGAGCGTAGGCAGGGCCGCAAGTTGAAGCCTGCGCGACTCGACTTCGCCGGGAGCGCGACGCACACTCCGCGCCGGCGAGCGCAGATTCGGCGCTTCGTTCCCAAACGCCCGTCACCGGAGTCCTTCCGGCCAAGAGGCGATCTTCCAGCGACTGTCTTTCCAGCGACTCATGAGGTGGCTTATGCAAAACGATCTCGTCAGGCGCGTCGCCGCCGAGTTTTTCGGTACGTTTTGGCTCGTGTTCGGCGGCTGCGGTGCTGCCGTTCTCGCCGCGACCTTCCCGCATACCGGCATCGGCTTTGTCGGTGTCGCCTTTGCATTCGGCCTCACGGTTTTGACCATGGCTTATGCCGTCGGCCATATTTCCGGCGGCCATTTCAATCCGGCGGTGACGGTGGGTCTTTGGTCGGCCGGCCGTCATGTCTCGGAACTCGTGGTTCCCTATATCATCGCCCAGGTCGTCGGCGCGATCGTCGCCGCGGCGGTTCTGCATGTGATCGCGTCCGGCCAACCGGGCTGGGTCGCGGGCGGCTTCGCCTCCAACGGCTATGGCGATCTGAGCCCGGGCAAATATAGCCTCGGCGCCGCGGCGCTGACGGAATTCCTGGCGACCTTCTTCTTCCTCTTCATCATCATCGGTTCGACCTCGAAGGGCGCCGCGGCGGGTTTTGCCGGCATTCCGATCGGCCTCGGCCTGACGCTCATTCACCTCATCACCATTCCGGTGACCAATACGTCGGTCAATCCGGCGCGCAGCACCGGCCCTGCGCTCTTCGCCGGCGGCGCGTATATTTCGCAACTCTGGCTGTTCTGGCTGGCGCCGCTCGCGGGCGCGGTCATCGCGGGCCTGCTTGCCCGCTGGCTCTATGAGCCGGAAAGCATCGCCGGCACGATTGTGGTCGAAGAGCGCCGCGTCGCGTAATAATATGTCTTGTGCGGGGGACGTCATGGCCGGGGATCGCGGCCATGGCTCCCCCTGTGTCCGATCGGGGGAAGTAAAATGGGTTGGCACGTTCGATATATCGACCAAGCGCTCAAGCACGAATTGCTGTCACAGGAATGGGGTACCGAGGAGGAAGCCCTGGAAGACGCATGGAATCTGGCGCAGCAGGACGGGATCGAAATCACCGCCGTCGAAGGGCCGGACGAAGAGATCGTCCCGATGGAAGACGTGCAGGCCTGGTTCGATCACCGGATGAAAAAAGAGGCCGGCCCGGCTTGAGCGTCGCTGCCTGCGAGGAAATGACTGATGTTGCCGCTTTACCGTTCTCTGGCCTTGCCCTTGCTGCTCGCAGCGACGCCCGTCCTGGCGGCGGAGCCGCTCGGTTGTGGCCATTTCAAATGGTCGCTGGATCATGAGAAGGAATTGCTTGCCAAGCCGAGCGCCACGACGTCCGGCGGCGCTGCCACGCTCGGCACCGGCGAAAGTCTGACGCTTGCGCCGCAAAAGACCGCCAAACTGCCGCACGATCCGTCACGGCCGCCGAAATTTCCCGATACCTATGCCGGCTTCGTTACTCTCGCCGCGCCCGCCAGCGCCGGCACCTATCGCGTCACGCTCTCGCATGGCGCCTGGATTGATGTCGTCCAGGACGGACATGTCCTGAAAACGATCGATCACACGAGTGCGAGGGGCTGTGCCGGCCTCGCCAAGAGCGTGAAGTTCAATCTTGCCGCGACACCCTTTACCGTCGAAATCAGCAGCAGCACGGTGCCGTCGCTCGCGCTGGTCGTCACGCCGGATTGAACAGGCCTGCGGAAACGAGGCCCGGCGAAAAAAGGCGGACGATATCGGTCGGCTCGCGCAGATCCGTTCCGCGGAGGCAGAGGCGCGGCACGCTAACTCTGTAGATGCGCAATGCGCTCCGGCACCGGCGGATGCGAATAATTGAACAAAGTGTAGAGCCAATCCGGTGTCAGCGTCGCGAGATTGTCGCGGGTCAGCTTGGTGAGCGCCGAGATCATCGGCGCCGCACCGGTCATCGATTTGGCAAAAGCATCGGCCTGAAACTCAGCCCGGCGCGACAGATAATTCGTCACCGGCGCAAAGAGGCTGGCAAACGGGCCAATGGCGGTCATGACGATCATCAGCACGAGGCTCGGATCGTTGGGCAGATGGAAGGCCGCCGGCAATGTGCCGGCGGCAAAGGCCCAGTGCAGCACGGCAAAGACGACGAGCGCCAGCGCCGCGCTCTCGCCGATCTTCTGAATCACATGGCCGAATTTGTAATGGCCGAGCTCATGCGCCAGAACCGAAAGGATTTCGTCGCCCGTATGCTTCTCGAGCAAAGTGTCGAAGAAGACGATGCGTTTGGCTTTGCCGAACCCGGTGAAATAGGCATTGCCATGCGCCGAGCGTTTCGACGCATCCATGATGAAAAGGCCGTTCGATTCGAAGCCGCATTTTCTGAGCAGCGCCTCGATGCCTGACTTCATCGGTCCGTCCGCCATCGGCGTGAATTTGTTGAATAGCGGCGCGATGAAGGCCGGATAGATGACGATCATCGCTACCATGATCGCCATGAGCCCGATCCAGGCGAAAATCCACCAGAGATTCGGCAACGCCCGCAGCAGCGCGAAAAGCCCATAGAGCAGCGGCACGCCGAGCGCGAGCTGCAAGGCGGCGGCTTTCACCTGATCGAGCGCGAATGTCGCAGCAGTCGTGCGGTTGAAGCCGAACTTGGCCTCGAGCTTGAAGGTTTTGTAGATCGCGAACGGCAATGTCAGCAGATAGGAGAGCGCCGCGACGAGGACCATTGTCGCGACGCTGCGCGTCAGCCCGGCGGGAACATGGGCGGCGACGAAATCAAAAAGCGGACGCAAGAGAAAGCCGAGCCACAGCAGCGCGAGCCCCGTGTCGTAGATCGTCTCGATGGCGGAGAGCCGCGTTCGCGCGACGGTATAATCGGCGGCGCGCTGGTGCTCTTCCAAAGTGACAGTCGATGCGAAGGCAGCCGGCACGCTGCCGCGATGCGCGAGCACCGCGGCGGCCTGGCGGCGGTCGAGATAGATGTTCAAAAGTCCCGACAGGACGATGGCGGCGAAGATCAGAGCGGCAATGGCGGTCATGCCGCCTATTTAGGACATCTGCGAAGCAGAGGCGAGGCCCCGATGCGCCGATCCGAGCCAAGGGAAGCGGATTGGGAAACGGATTGAACGGAACCCGGCCGCGATATACCGTGCCACGATATATCGAGGCAGCGGAACGCGATGACGAGCGAAAAAAGGCGCGAAGAGAAGAACCATCCGGCGTTGCATCCGTCGCAAGAAGATTACGAAGCGCTTTCGGATTTCCGCTACTCGATCCGCTGTTTTCTGGAGTTCAGCGAGAATGCCGCGCGCAACGCCGGGCTGACGCCGCAGCAGCACCAAGCCTTGCTCGCCGTCAGGGGTTTCCCGCACGGCACTGCGGTGACGATCGGCGATTTGGCCGAGCGGCTGCGCATTCGCCACAACAGCGCGGTCGAGCTTACCGACCGACTGGTCGAGGCCGACCTCATCGTGCGCAGTCCCGACGCGCTCGACAACCGCCGCGTGCTTTTGAGCCTCAGCGACACCGCCATCGCCATTCTGTCGGAGCTTTCAGCCGTCCATCTCGATGAACTCTCGCGCTTGCGGCCGGTGCTGAAGGGCATCCTGCGGCGAATTTAGCCGGCCTCCCAGGCGCTGCCGTCATAAGCTGCGAATATCACTGGCAAATCGAGATCGATTTGCCAATCTTGGCGGCGCCCCTGGGCGCGCCGGTCAAATTGTTTATATTAGGCGTGCCAATGGCCGCGATGAAGAAAGATATGGACCTCAAACTCGTACGCAAGAACGAGCCCGGCGACATCCGGGCCCTGATGCTGTCGCTCGGCCAAGCCGCGCGCGAAGCCGCGCATGGGCTCGCCCTGGCGCCGACCGAGGCCAAGAACAAAGCGCTGCGGGCCGCGGCGGAGCAAATTCGCGCCATGGCGGCGGACATTCTCATCGCCAATGCCCGCGACATCGCCGAAGCGGATGCGAATAATACGGCCGATTCCTTCCTTGAGCGGCTTGCGCTCGACGAAAAGCGCGTCGAGGGCATGGCCAAGGGTCTCGAAGAGATCGCCGCTTTGCCCGACCCGGTCGGACGCGTGCTCGCGCGCATCGAGCGGCCGAACGGCTTGCTGATCGAGCGCGTCGCAACGCCGCTCGGCGTCATCGGCGTCATCTTCGAAAGCCGTCCTTCGGTCGCGGTCGATGCCGGCGCGCTCTGCCTCAAGTCCGGCAATGCCGCCATCCTGCGCGGCGGTTCGGAGAGCTTCCATTCCGTCTCGCTGATCCACCAATGTCTGCAGGCGGGCCTCAAAACCGCCGGTCTGCCGGCGGCGGCGATCACGCTCGTTCCGGTTAAGGATCGCGCCGCCGTGGGCGAAATGCTCGCCGGTCTCGACGGCAATATCGATGTCATCGTGCCGCGCGGCGGCAAGAGCCTCGTCGCGCGTGTCGAGGCCGAAGCGCGCGTGCCGGTGTTCGCCCATCTCGAAGGGCTGGTGCATATCTTTGTCGATCGCGACGCCGATCTCACCAAAGCGCTCACCATCCTGCGCAATTCCAAGCTGCGGCGGACCAGCGTCTGCGGCGCGGCGGAAACGCTGCTCGTCGATCGCGCCGGCGCGACGACACATCTTGCGCCGCTCGTCACGATGCTGCTCGATGCCGGCTGTGCGGTGCGCGGCGATGCCGCGACCCAGGTCGTCGATCCGCGCGTGACCGCCGCCACGGACGAGGATTGGCGGCGCGAATATCTCGATGCGATCATTTCGGTGCGCGTCGTTGACGGGCTCGACGCGGCGCTGGCGCATATCGCGCATTACGGCTCGCATCATACCGATTGCATCATCACCGAAAACGGCAAAGCCGCAGAGCGTTTCCTCAACGAAGTCGATTCGGCGATCGTCATCCACAATGCCTCGACCCAATTCGCCGATGGCGGCGAATTCGGCTTTGGCGGCGAGATCGGCATCGCCACCGGGCGCATGCATGCGCGCGGCCCCGTGGGCCTCGATCAATTGACGACCTTCAAATATCGCGTCCACGGCAACGGCCAGATCCGGCCCTGAGCGTTAGGCCGTGAGAGCCTTTGCCGCCCTGCCGCCGCACGCCCCCGGCCTCAAGATCGGGCTGTTCGGCGGCAGCTTCAATCCGGTTCATGAGGGTCACCGCGCCGCCAGTCTCCTCGCCTTGCGGCGGCTGGGCCTCGATCGCGTCTGGTGGCTGGTCAGTCCCGGCAATCCCTTGAAAGATACGCGCGACCTGCCGGCGCTCGACCTGCGCATGGCGGCGGCCGAGACATTCGCGCATGACGCGCGCATCGTCGTGACCGGCTTCGAGGCGGTGATCGGCGCGCGCTATACCTATCAGACGATTCTCTATCTCAAGACCCGCTGCCGCGGCGTGCATTTCGTCTGGATCATGGGGGCGGACAATCTCATGAGCTTCGAGCGCTGGAAACACTGGCGCACCATCGCCGCCAATGTGCCGATCGCCATCATCGATCGGCCCGGTTCGACGCTATCGGCAACGCATACGAGCGCTGCCCTGGCCCTCGGCCGTCATCGCTACGATGAGAGCGATGGGTTGATCTTTCCGCTGGTGCGGCCGCCGGCGCTCATCTTCCTGCACGGCCCGCGCTCGGAATTGTCGTCGACGGCACTGCGCGGCGAAGCGCGCTAGGTTCAGATATATTGCGCGAAAAATTCGAGCGTCCGCTGCCGCGCGAGCGTCGCGCTCGCCGGATCGTAGGAGGGACGGTCCGTGCAATTGAAGCCGTGATCGGCGGGATAGATATGAATCGTGATGTCGGGATGGGCGCGGCGGATTTTCTCGACGTCGGCGAGCGGAATGCTTTTGTCCCGGTCGCCGAAATGCAACATGACCGGACAGCGCAATTGCTCCGGCGGCAAAGCCGCAATGCCGGAACCGTAATAGCCGACCGCCGCCGCCAGGCCCTCGACGTGCTGCGCGGCGGCGAAGGCAAGCGTGCCGCCCCAGCAATAGCCGACGATGCCGACCCGCCCCGCGGGCTTCGCCGCTTCGACCGCGGCGGCTATGTCGGCGAGCGATTGCTCCAATTTGACCTTGGCGCGGATGGCGACGCCCTTGGCCGCGTCTTCCCCGCTGTAGCCGAGTTCGACATCGGGCTCGGCGCGATCGAAAAGCGCCGGGGCAATCACATGGTAGCCTTGCGTGGCGAAATCGTCGGCAACATTGCGGATATGCCGGTTGACGCCGAAAATCTCCTGCAGGACGACGAGGCCGCCGCGCGTCTCGCCGGCAGGAACGGCCTCGTAGGCGCCGATCGTCACTCCGTCCTTGGCGGTCAATTTAATCAGCTTGCCCATGTCGGTCGTCCCATTTCTCGATGTCGTCGTGCGCGATCGTCGCCGCCGCCTCGGCAACCGGGCGCCCGCCCAGCACCAAGCCCGGCGCAATCTCGGCCAATGGGACGAGAACGAAAGCGCGGTTGAACAGTTCCTTATGCGGCAGAACGAGCGCCTCCGACACAAGCGATTGCGTGCCGTAGAACAAAATGTCGATATCGATCAGCCGCGGCCCCCAGCGCACGGTTTTCGTGCGGCCCATTTCGGTCTCGATTTTTTTCACCGCCGCGAGAAGATGTTCCGGGTCGAGTTCCGTGCGCGCCAGGGCAGCGGCATTGGCGAAAGGCGCCTGGTCCTTGTAACCCCACGGAGCTGTTCGATAGATCGATGAAACCTTAGTAATCTCGACCGCGCCGCTTTCGCGCAACAGGCGCAGGGCCTCGCCGATATGCGCGCGCGCATCGCCGATATTGCTGCCAAGGCCGAGACCGATCTCGGTCATGCTACGCATGCCGGACGGCGTTCGATCGCATCGAACACTTTGAATGCCGCGACATGTTCGGCGACATCATGCACACGGAAGACCGAGGCGCCGCGCGTCGCGGCAATGATGTTGGTCGCGATCGTACCGATCATGCGCTCATCGACCCCGGCGCCGAGGATCGGCGCGAACAAGCTCTTGCGCGAAACGCCGACGAGCAGCGGCAATGCGTAATCCCTGAAATGATCGAGGCCGCGCAACGCGATCAAATTCTGGTCCTTGGTTTTGCCGAAGCCGATGCCAGGATCGAGGATAAGATGGCGGCGCGGAATGCCGGCTTTTTCAGCGAGCGCAAGCGAGCGGTCGAAGAAACGGCGCATGTCGCTCAGAATATCGAGGGCCGGATCGACGCTGTCGCGATTGTGCATGATGACGGCAGCCGCGCCGCCTTCGGCGACGACATCGGGCATGGCCGGGTCGCGCTGCAAGCCCCAGACGTCGTTGACCACGGCGACGCCGTCGGCGATAGCGGCGCGCGCCACCGCTGCCTTCGAGGTATCGATCGAGACCGGCAAGGGCGTCGCCCGGACGATGTCGGCAAGCAGCGGCTTGAGCCGCGCGAGTTCCTCAGCCTCCGGCACCGGCACATGGCCGGGCCGCGTCGATTCGGCGCCCACGTCGAGGATGTCGGCGCCCTCTTCGGTGAGCTTGCGCGTTTGCGCCAAGGCGGCATCGTGCGACTGGAACTTCCCGCCGTCAGAAAAGGAATCCGGGGTGACATTCAGAATGCCCATGATCGCCGATCTCTCGGCGAGCAAGGCGAGGAATTGGTCGCGTTTCTGTTGCATCGCGCTTCAATAAGCGAGCCCGGCGCCGGCGTCGAGCCTCCGGCACCTTGCCCTCGCCCCGCGCGGGGCCTATTTCGACGGCGCCGCCGCCGATGGGCCCGCTGCCCCGCCCAAGTCCCAGACGCGCGCCGTCGTGTCGAAAGAGGCGGTCAGCACATGCTGCCCGTCCGGGCTGAATTTCGCCCGCACCACTTCGCCGCCCTGGCCGGCGAGAACCAGCAGCGAGGCGCCGGTCGCCGTATCCCAGATCCGGGCCGTCGAATCATAGGAGGCGGTCGCGATCTTCTTGTCGTCCGGGCTGAAGCTTGCCGACACGATCGCCCGATGATGGCCGAGGAGCGTGGCGAGCTTGGCGCCCGTCTTGGCGTCCCACAAGACGCCGGACTTGTCGGTCGAACCAGTCAAGATTTTCGTGCCGTCGTGGCTGAAGATGGCGAATTCCACCGCCCGCGTATGGCCGAGAAGCGCCTCGATGAGCGCGCCGGTGCGCGCGTTCCAGATGCGCGCCGTCTTGTCGCTCGAGGAGGTCGCAATCAGCTTTCCGTCGGGACTGTAGGTGACACCCGTGACAATGCCATTGTGGCCCGTCAGCGTATAAAGCGGCGTGCCGCTGTTGGCGTCCCAGACGCGGGCCGTGTGATCGGCGGAGCCGGTGACCACGCGCATGCCGTCCGGACTGAAGATCGCGTGCATGACGGCGCCGGTATGGCCGGTGAGCGTCGCGACGAGCGCGCCGGTCGAGGCGTCCCAGACCTTCGCTGTGTTGTCGCGCGAAGCGGTGACGACCAATTTACCGTCGCGGCTGAATTCCGCGTCCTCGAGCGGATCGGTATGGCCCTTGAACGTCAAGAGCAGCTTGCCGGTCGCGACATCCCAGAGCTTTGCCGTCGCATCTTGCGCTGCGGTCAGCACATGCGCGCCGTCGGGACTGAAGCGCGCCGTCCGCACGCCCGCGGTATGGCCGCTCAGTGTTTGCAGCAGCACACCGCTGTCGGCATTCCAAATCCGCGCCGTCTTGTCGCTCGACGCCGTGACGATCTTTTTGCCGTCGGGACTGTATTCGGCATCGGTGAGATCGGCGGTATGGCCGACGAGCTGGATGAAGCGCAGCCGCGGCGACGGCGGCGGATCGGCCCAGCTTGACTCGATCGGCAATGCAACGCTCCAAGCCAACGCGCAGGCGCAGAGCGACAGGATCAGACCTAAAACTCCGGGCATTTTGAACGGCCCCCGTTGGCCGCCGACAGATTTTATACAGGCCATTGGCTTGGTCCTTTTTATGTGGGACCGCTTGGTCACCCCGCCCTCCACACCGATTAGGGCTTGGTGCAATTCGTCAGATCTTTCTTCTCGATCGAGAAAATCTTGCCTTCATCGACCTTGACGGACTTCGCCTGGCAGACGCTGCCGTCCTTGTAGGTCATGCGCGCATCGTAGGTCCCGGTCGGCACGCCCACGATCGCCAGACGCTCGTCGTCATCAACCGAATCGTCGCGATCGTTCTTGCACTGGTCGGGACCCCATTTGCCGGTGCCCGCCGGGGCCAGCTCGAATTTGACGATGGTGTCGCCGGTGATGTTCCAGAATTTCGTCTTCGGCGCCGCATCGGCGGACGCGATGCAGAGGCTGCCGATGCAGGCAAGGCTGAGGGCCGCCAGATAGGGCTTTGCCCACAATTTCGATGTCTGCCGCGGCATGTTTCCTCCCAATCTTCGTTTTATTGTTCACGCTAGGGCCGGATCGCCAAGCCCCAGGGCAAGCGGCCGACGGGCACCGATTTCGTCGGCCGCAGCGAGGCGACGTCGACGACCGTGATGTCATTGGTCTCGCCATTGGCCGAATAGAGTGTCGAACCGTCCGGACTCAGGGCCGTGTGCCATGGGCGCTGGCCGACCAGCACGTAATCGATGACGTTGTAATTCGATGTATCGACGACGGCGAGGCGGTTCGCCTTGCCCAGGGAGATGAAGGCGCGCTTGCCGTCCTTCGTGAACGTGATGCCGACCGGCGAGATCAGCTCGGGCCGGACGCCCGGAATGGCGAAATGGATGACATTCAGGATTTTGTAGGTCTTGGCATCGATGACCGAGACCGTGCCGCCGACCTCGGACGTCACCCAGACCTTGGATCCGTCGGCGGTAAACTCGGCATAACGCGGCCGCGAATCGACCAGGATATTGGCGAGCACCTTATAGGTCTTGGTATCGATGAAATGCGCCATGCTGGTCGATTCGGACGTCGCGACGACGATGCGACCATCGGGGCTCACCGCCATACCTTCCGGCTCGACGCCGATCGGCACTTCCTCGATCGTATTGCCGGTCTTGAAGTCCATGATCGTGACAAGACTGTCGTCCTCGTTGGCAACATAGAGAATCTTGCCGTCGGGTGAGATATTGAGAAGTTCCGGATCGGAGCCGGAATCGAACTTGCGCGTCACCTGGAACGTATTGGCGTCGATCATGGCGATCTGGCCATCATCGCCGAGGCAGACGACGATCGTCTTATGATCCGGCGTGATGATGATGCCGCGCGGGCGATGGCCGACGGCGATGGTCTTGACGACTTTCAGGCTGGCGCTGTCGACGACCGAAACCGTGTCGTCCTTCTCGTTCGAGACGAAGATCACATAGGCATTGGCCTCAGCCGCTGCGGCAATCGAAAACAAAAGAACAGCGACGCCGAAGAGAAGGATTTTGCGGAGTTTCGTCATCGCCTGCTTACGCCCTCACTTGAAATGGCATTTGCTTTCCGGCTGATCGAAGCCGAGCGTGTCGGTCAGATAATTCGGATTGAGGAAGCCTTCCTGCGGCGAGACCGAGACAAGATCGCGCGCGCTCGCCAGAATGATCGGCTGGCGCAATTGCAAATCCCATTTACGGAAATTCATCGTTTCGCCTTTGTAGCCGGCGACGCCGAAATGGTCCGACAAGAGGTAGGCGCGCAAAGGCGCCGGCTGAATGGTATTCGAGCGCAGGATTGCCTCGCCGAAGGCGCGGATGCCGAGCCAGGCGGAATAATCGCGTTCGGTCATGATCCGCCCGACTTCGCGCTCGAAACGATTCTGCAATTGCGTGCCGCCATATTCCTCGAATGAACGATGCCAAGCGACGGCGATCAAGCCCTGCGTGCCGACGACGGGGCGCGGATCCCAGGTGCGATAGGGCATGTATTCGCCGAAAACCTGGCTCTCGTCGGCGACGAAAGCCACGTCATAGGGCGGCGCATTCTGGGTGACGAGCGGCAATTGCTGCTGCACTTGTTGATGGCCGGTATCGGTGCGGCGCGAGCCGGCGGCGTAGGTATAGAAACGCTCGTCAACGACCTTGGCGCCGAATTTTCGCGCAGACTGCTTCACGTCATCGGCATAGGCGAGATCGGCCGCATGCTTGCCCGAGACGAGCAGCCAATTGGTCCAATGCTTCCAGACGAGATATTGCGCCAAGGCATCGGTGCGCATCGCCGTCTCGGGAAGGAAATGGAAGACGTTCGCGCGGCACTGCTCCTGCCGCAAACTGTCATCGCTGGTGCGGATGTCGAAAATGATCGCATCCTTGGCCTCGGGCATGTCGGCCAGTGCGAGAAGGTCGTCCTTTTCGAGATCGGCGATGATGAGCTTATGAGTCGCCAGCGCGGCGCGTGCCTTGGCTTTGAAATCCGCGTCGAGCGGCAGGATCATCTCGGTGAGATGATAGGTCTGGTTGACGAAACGGCCGGTCTGCGCATTTTCCTGCAATGCGATCCGGGCGCCCTGGATGCCCTCATCGGTGACGATCTTGTCGAGAAGCGAGAGCGGCGGCGGCTCTTCATATTGCCGGCCGAGGTAAAGAATATCGACATTGAGCGGCGCGGGCTGCGCCGGCGCGGCTTGCGCTGACGGAGCGGCGGCGGGTGCTGGCTGCCCAATAGCCGCCCCGGCGGCGGCAAAGGGGAGAATGCCGGCCGTAAGCCACAGAAC
>NZ_CANSHK010000032.1:0-41334 GCF_947646745.1 uncultured Methylovirgula sp.
GGCCTCTGGCTCGAACTCGGCCCCCTCTGGCGCGAGATCGGCGTCGGGCTCTTCGCCATTGCTTTTGTTGCCTCGCTCGTCCCGCTTTTCGGCCTGCGCAATCCGGCCCGCAAGGCCGCCCTCGCGCGGATCGACAAAAGCTCGGACTTCACCCATGGCCCCGCCTCGGGCCTCGATGACGCATTGGCCAATGCCAATGCCGATCCGGCGACGCAGGCGCTGTGGGCCCTGCATCGCAAGCGGCTCGCGGCGCGGATCGGAGCGCTTCACGTCGGCGCGCCCTCGCCGCGCGTTGCCGATCTCGATCGCTATGCTCTTCGTGCCGCCGTCCTCGTCCTGCTCGTCGCAAGCGCCTTTATGGCGGGGCCGGAGAAATATGCGCGGATCGCCGCCGCCTTCGACTGGCGCGGTGCGTCGCCTGTCGCGGCGAGCTATCGCATCGATGCTTGGCTCGATCCGCCAGCCTATACTGGCAAGCCGCCGGTGCTGCTGCAACTCGGTCGGCCCGATCAGGCCACCAAAGTCGAGGCGCCGATCAATTCGACGCTGATCGTCCGCGCGGCGGGGGGTGATGTCGGCATCGAGACGCAAGGCGGCCTCCAGGCGGCGCCCAAAGAGGCCAATGCGCCGCAAGCGCCGGGCGAAAGCGAGCATCGGCTTACCCTTCGCGGCGATTCCGAACTCACATTGAAGCACGCTGGCACGCCGGTCGGCGTCTTCGACATCGCCGTCATTCCCGACCGTCCACCGCAGATCGAACTGACCGATGCGCCGCGCTTCAACGTCCGCGGCTCGCTGACGCTTGCCTATAAAATCGACGACGATTACGGCGCCGTTGCCGCCGAGGCCGTGTTTGCCGATCCGCATGTCGACGGCGCGAGCGGGACGGTGCGCTCTCTCGTGGCGCCGCCGCGGCTTTCGCTGGTTCTGCCGGCGGGCGGCGTCGGCACGGCGGAGACGACAGGCGACCTTTCCGACCATCCATGGGCCGGGGCGCGGGTCAAGATGACCCTCGTCGCGCGCGACGAAGGCGGCAATATCGGCCGCAGCGATCCGATCGAGATCACGCTGCCGCAGCGGCCTTTCGTCAAGCCGGTTGCCAAGGCGCTGGTCGAACAACGCCGCAATCTCGTGCTCTACCCTGAGTCGCGGGACAGGGTTCAGACGGCGCTCGACGCCTTGATGATCGCGCCCGACATGTTCGGCGTTTCGAATTCGATCTTCCTGGGCCTCTCCTTCGCCGCCAATCTGCTGCAGGACGCGCAGAGCGACAAACAGCTCGTCGGCGTCGCCGATTTTCTCTGGGCGATGGCGCTGCAGATCGAAAACGGCAGCCTTGCCGATGCCGAGCGCGATCTGCGCGCCGCCGAACAGCATTTGCGCGAAGCCTTGCAGCGCAACGCCTCGCCCGACGAAATCCGCAAGCTGACCGATAGCCTGCGCGCCGCTCTGGACAAGTTCCTGCGCGAATTCGCCGCCCGCCAGGCGCAGCGGCACGCGCAGGAAGCGCCGCGTTCACCCAACGCTCCGCAATCCGTCACACGGCAGGATCTGCAATCGATGCTCGACCGCATGGAGCAGCTGGCCAATGCCGGCGACCGCGAAGATGCGCAGAAAATGCTCGAGCAATTGCAGAACACGCTCGAAAATCTGCAGATGGCCCAGCAGAACCAAAGTCCTGCAAACCAGGCCATGGCCCAGGCGATGCGCGATCTCGACCGGCTGACGCACGATCAGCAGAAACTGCGCGACGAGACGCAGCGGCTGGCGCATGCGCAGGATTCCGATCAGCCGGACCAGAGCGGTGCGCAAAAGCCGATGACCGCGCAGCAATTGCACGATCTGCAGCAAGAGCTGCGGCAGCGTCTGCAAGACCTGCAGAAGCAGCTTCAAAAACTCGGTCAGGATCAGCCCGGCCTGAAAGATGCGCAAAAGGCCATGCAGGAGGCCGAGAAGTCGCTGAACGCCGGCCGCCAGCAGGGGCAGGATCAGCAGGGCGAGAGCCAACAACAAGGCCAGGGCCAGCAGCAAGGCCAGGAGGGACAGGGCCAGCAGGGCGGAGCGGGACAGGGCGACCAGCAAGGTCAGCAGCAAGGCCAGGGCCAGAGCCCCGGCGATTCCGCGGTCGCGGCGCAGGGCCGGGCTTTGGAGGGTCTGCGCAAGGGCGCAGACCAGCTTGCGCAGGCGATGCAGCAAGGCCAGGGGCAGGGTCAGCAGGCCGGCAATCAGCAGGGTCCGGGCCAGGCTGAAGGCGCCGGCGACGAGGACCCGCTTGGCCGGCCGATGGCCGACGATCCGGTGCTCAATCCGAATTCGCGGCTGAATATGGAAGGCTTGCCGGCGGCCGAACGGGCGCAGCGCGTGCTTGAGGAACTGCGCCGGCGGCTCAGCGACCCCTGGCGCTCGCAGGAAGAACTCGATTATCTCGAGCGGCTGCTGAAGCCTTATTGAGCGGAAACAAAGTTTGTGACGCGCGGTTGACATCGCGCCCCGGCAAGCTCAAGAGGCAAATATGCATAGGTTCGGCAATGCGCTTGTAGGCGTGGCGGTTTTCGCTGTCTTCGCGGTGCTCGTCGCCGGCCTCGTGAACATGCTGCGCGGCGGCAGCCCGAATTTGTCGCAGAAGCTGATGCGCTGGCGCGTCGGTTTGCAGTTCGTTGCTATTCTGATCATTCTCGGCGTACTGTTGCTTCGGAAGTAGGCCGATGGTCACGCTCAGTAAGATTTATACACGCGGCGGTGACGCGGGTATGACCTCGCTCGGCGACGGCGCGCGCCGTCGCAAGGACGATCTGCGCATCGAGGCCTATGGGACGGTCGACGAAGCCAATAGTTTCATCGGCCTCGCGCGCGCGGCGTTGAGCGAGGCTCCGAACGAACGCAGGCTCGCCGCGTTTTTTGCCGCGATCCAGAATGACCTCTTCGATCTCGGCGCCGATCTTTGCGTGCCGGAGCAGGCGCAGGCGCCGGCGCGTTTGCGGATGCGGCAAGATCAGGTCGACCGGCTGGAGCGCGAGATCGATGCGCTCAATGCCGATCTTTTGCCGCTGACCTCCTTTGTCTTGCCGGGCGGTTCGCAAGCTGCGGCGGCCGTGCACGTCGCGCGCGCCGTGGCGCGCCGGGCCGAGCGGCTGATGGTGGCGCTTGCGGCCGAGCCGGGCGAGACGGTCGGCATGCCGGCCTTGAAATATATCAACCGTTTGTCGGATTTTCTCTTCGTCGCGGCGCGGCATCTCAACCGCTTCGGCGAGGGCGATGTGCTTTGGACGCCGGGCGGCGCGCGATGACTTTCGAAGAAGATCAATTTCGAAACCTGATGGACGAGAAGACGCGCAATCGCGACCGTTCGCTCATCCGCAGTTTTGCTGAAGCGATGCCGCAGGCGGTCGTCGTCATCAACCGGCACGACCGCATCGTCGCCGCCAATTCCGCCGCGCATGCGATCCTGCCCGGTCTGCAGACCGATATTCCTTTGGCGCGCACGCTGCGCTCGCCCGACGTGCTCGATGCGATTGACCGGGTGCGCGACGCCGGCCGCAGCCAGCGCGTCGTCTGGTCGGAGAAATTTCCGGTCGAGCGCCTGTTCGAGGTCAATATCGCCCCGCTCGCCGACGAGATGTTCGAACAGGCGCTGATCCTCTCGCTGCACGATCTCAGCGATGCGCGGCGGCTTGAGCGCATGCGCGTCGATTTCGTCGCCAATGCGAGCCACGAATTGCGCACGCCGCTCGCCTCGCTGCTCGGCTTCGTCGAAACGCTCGAAGGGCCGGCTAAAGAAGATGCCGAGGCACGCACCCGCTTTCTTGCCATCATGCGCGAACAGGCCCAGCGCATGTCGCGCCTCGTCGACGACTTGCTCTCGCTGTCGCGGATCGAGCAGCACCTGCACGTGCGGCCGGAGACGCCGGTCGATCTCGTCGGCATTTTCCGCCATATCGCCGATACGCTCTCGCCGGTCGCCGAGGAACGCGGCGTCGAACTTGTCATCGAAGCGCCGACCGAAATCGTTGTACCGGGCGACCGCGACGAGCTTCTGCGTGTCGCCGAAAACCTGATCGAGAATTCGATCAAATATGGCGCCTCCGACTCCGGCACCGTCGATCGGCGCGTCGTCGTCGATTTGAGCGAGCATGGCCGGCAGGCGCATATCGCGGTGCGCGACTTCGGCCCGGGGATCGCGCCCGAGCATCTGCCGCGGCTGACCGAGCGCTTCTATCGCGTCGATGCCGGGCAAAGCCGCGCCAAAGGCGGGACCGGCCTCGGCCTGGCCATCGTCAAACATATTGTCGCACGTCATGGCGGCCGCTTAAACATTGAATCCAAATTGAAAGAGGGCGCGACCTTTACGGTCACGCTGCCGCTTTTCGAAGGTTGAGCGGGACCGTTTATGGTCCGTCATGTAAACGTCATCCAGCTGTCGTAAATGCGTTGCTCGCCGTTTCTAGGGTGCGGCCCGCGTGCTCCGGCAAAGGCCGGGATGCAGTGCTATTTCCTCAGTTTCGAGAGGCTAAAGATGAGTTTCAAGACCCTCGTTAGGACGGGTTTGATTGCTGGCGCGATTGTTGGCGCCGTCGTCGCCGCCCGCGCCACCGACATCTCCGGTGCCGGGGCCACGTTTCCCTACCCGATCTATTCGAAATGGGCGGCCGCCTATAAAGCCGAGACCGGCGACGCGCTGAACTATCAGTCGATCGGTTCCGGCGGCGGCATCAAGCAGATCGAAGCCCGCACGGTGACTTTCGGCGCGAGCGACAAGCCTCTGTCGGTCGCCGATCTCGACAAGAACGGCCTCATCCAGTGGCCGCAGGTCATGGGCGGCATCGTCGCCGTCGTCAATCTCGATGGTATTACGGCCGGCGCGCTCACCCTCGACGGTCCGACCCTCGCCAAGATCTTCATGGGCGAGATCAAGACCTGGGACGATCCGGCGATCGCCAAGCTGAACGCCGGCGTCAAGCTGCCGTCGACGGCGATTGCGGTCGTTCACCGCGCCGACGGTTCGGGCACGACGTTCAACTTCACCGACTACCTGTCGAAGGTTTCGCCGGATTGGAAGGCGAAGGTCGGTTCTTCGACGGCCGTCCAATGGCCGGCTGGCATCGGCGCCAAGGGCAATGAAGGCGTTGCCAATAACGTCATCCAGACCAAGGGCGCCATCGGCTATGTCGAATATGCCTATGCGTTGCAGAACAAGCTGACCTACACCAAGCTCATCAACAGCGCCGGCAAGGTCGTTGCGCCGACGTCGGATGCTTTCGCTGCCGCGGCGGCGAACGCCGATTGGGCGCATGCCCCAGGCTTCCACCTGATCCTCACCAACCAGCCGGGCGATGCCTCTTGGCCGATCACCGCCGCGACCTTCATCCTGCTGCCCAAACAGCCGAAGGATGAGGCGGCTACGAAGGCGGCGCTGAAGTTCTTCGCTTGGGCGTTTGAAAAGGGCGGCGCGGCGGCCGAATCCCTCGACTACATCCCGATCCCGGCTTCGGTCGTGACGCTGATCGAGAAGACCTGGGCGGATCAGGTCAAGGGCGCCGACGGCAAGGCTTTGATGAACTAAGCCGTTCCGTTCGCGGAAATTCCGGCGCGGCGGTCGCCGTCGCGCCGGCAGGACGATAGACTGCTGGCCGGTAAAGGCCGGATTGACGGACTGAGCTGCTGACGCGGCGGCCAAGCCTGCCTCATTGATAAACGGAGTGCGGTCCGCAGATGATCGCGCTCTCAGTGGCGGAGACGACGTTTGGCGGACATAGCGGTAAAGGGTGGCCGAGTGGCCTATGATGATGCCGCGCGCCGCGCGCGCGCGCTAAGCGGCTTCAAAGTCCGCGATGCCGCGTTTCACTGGCTGACGTTCGCCGCGGCCGTCGCTGTCCTGCTGCTCCTCGGCGGGGTTATCGCGTCGCTGATCCACGGTTCTATTCCGGCCTTCCGGGCCTTCGGTTTCCGCTTCTTTGTTACGAATGTTTGGAATCCGGCGATCGATCAATACGGCGCTTTAGCTGCCGTCTACGGGACGCTGGTCACATCTTTTATCGCGATGATCATCGCCATCCCCATCGGCCTCGGCGTGGCGATCTTCCTGACCGAACTTTGCCCGCACGCTCTGCGCCGTCCGATCGGCACGGCGATCGAGCTTCTCGCCGGCATTCCCTCGATCATCTACGGCATCTGGGGCCTGTTCATACTCGCGCCCTTCCTGCAAGCGCATGTCCAGCCCGGATTGATTGCGCTCTTCGCCAAGGTGCCCGGCCTCAATATCCTCTTCGCCGGACCGCCCTATGGCATCGGCCTGCTGACCGCCGGGTTCATCCTGGCAATCATGGTCCTTCCCTTTGTCTCCGCGGTTGCGCGCGACGTCTTCGATACGGTGCCGCCGCTGCTCAAGGAGGCAGGCTATGGCATGGGTTTCACCACCTGGGAGGTGATCAAGAATATCGTCATCCCCTATACACGGGTCGGTGTCTTGGGCGGTGTGATGCTCGGCCTCGGCCGCGCGCTCGGCGAGACCATGGCGGTCACCTTCGTGATCGGCAATGCCGATACCATCCCCAGCTCGCTGCTGGCGCCCGGCACGACCATTTCGGCCGCCATCGCCAACGAGTTCACCGAGGCGGTCGGCGATCTCTACACCTCTTCGCTGATCGAGCTCGGCCTCATCCTCTTCATCATCACCTTTGTCGTCTTGGCGATCTCGCGGCTGATGCTGATGCGGCTCGAAAAGCAAGGGGGGCGATAGCCGTGGCGCTGTACAATACCCGCAAGCGCGCCAACGCGATCTGGCTCAGCCTCTGTTACGCCTCCGTGGCCTTCGGCCTCGTGTTTCTGGCATTCATTCTCATCACTCTGTTTTGGAACGGCTTTGCCGGCCTTTCGCTCAAGGTCTTCACGCAGAACACGCCACCGCCTGACAGCGTCGGCGGGCTCCTCAACGCCATCGTTGGCAGCCTGATCATCACGGTGCTCGGCGTGGCGATAGGAACACCGCTCGGCATTCTCGCCGGCACCTACATGGCCGAATATGGCCGCAACTCGAAGCTCACCACCGTCGTGCGCTTCATCAACGATATTCTCCTCAGCGCGCCTTCGATCGTTATCGGCTTGTTCGTCTATCAGGTGATGGTGACCCAGATGGGCCATTTCTCCGGCATCGCCGGCGCCGTTTCCCTGGCGGTGATCGTCATCCCGATCGTCGTGCGGACGACCGAGAACATGTTGCTGCTTGTGCCCGGTGCCTTGCGCGAGGCGGCGAGCGCACTCGGGCTGCCGCGCGCGACCGTCGTGCAGCGGATTGCCTACAAGGCGGCGCGCGCCGGCCTCATCACCGGCGTGCTGCTCGCGATCGCCCGTGTCAGCGGCGAAACCGCGCCATTGCTCTTCACCGCGCTCAACAATCAGTTCTACTCGACCAATCTCAACGCGCCGATGGCGAGCCTTCCGGCGATCATCTTCCAATTTGCGATGAGTCCCTACAAGACCTGGCAGGGCCTGGCTTGGACGGGTGCGCTTCTCATCACGCTTGCCGTGCTTGGCCTGTCGATCCTGGCACGGTCCCTCAGTTCTGAAGGACGTACACGATGACCGCCGTGGCGACGACAGTATCGGCCAGAAACGAGCTTCCGACGAAGATCGCCGTCAACAACCTGCAATTTTACTATGGCCAGAATCATGCGGTGAAGAACGTCAACATTCCGCTCTACACCAACAAGGTGACGGCGCTGATCGGCCCCTCCGGCTGCGGGAAATCGACTCTGCTGCGCGTGTTGAACCGGATGTATGATCTTTACCCGGGCCAGCACGCCGAAGGTGAGGTGCTGCTCGACGGCGAGAATATCCTGGCGCCGGGGCAGGATCTCAATCTGCTGCGCTCGCGTGTCGGCATGGTGTTCCAGAAGCCGACGCCGTTTCCGATGTCGATCTATGACAATATCGCTTTTGGCGTGAAGCTTTACGAGCGTATGTCGCGGGCCGATCTCGATGCCCGCGTCGAGACGGCGCTGCGCGGCGCGGCGCTTTGGGACGAGGTGAAAGACAAACTCACGGCGAGCGGCCTGTCGCTCTCCGGCGGCCAGCAGCAGCGCCTGTGCATTGCCCGCACGGTCGCCATCCAGCCGGAAGTGATTCTCTTCGACGAGCCCTGCTCGGCGCTCGATCCGATTTCGACAGCAAAAATCGAAGAACTGATCGACGAGCTCAAGGAGAAATATACGATCGCCATCGTCACGCATAATATGCAGCAGGCGGTTCGCGTCTCGGAATATACGGCGTTCATGTATCTCGGTGAGCTGGTCGAATTCGGCACGACGACGCAGATTTTCACCGCTCCCGAACAGAAGCGGACACAGAACTATGTCACCGGCCGTTTCGGCTGACGTTTCCGATTTCAGGGCCTTTCGCAATGACCGATCATACCGTCAAAGCTTACGACAACGAGCTCGAAGTCCTTGGCCGCAAGATTGCGGAAATGGGCGGCATTGCCGAGCAGATGTTGAGCAATGCAATGGATGCGCTCGCATCGCTCGATTCGGACCTCGCCCGCACGACCGTTGCCATGGATGTACGGCTCGACGTGCTGCAGCGCGATGTCGAAGAGCATGCCATCATGACCATCGCCAAGCGCCAGCCGCTGGCCGCGGATTTGCGCGAGATCGTTGCCGCGATCCGCATTTCGGGCGATCTCGAGCGCGTCGGCGACCTTGCCAAAAACATCGCCAAGCGGGCGCTGAAACTTTCCGGCGAGACGCGTTTGCCGCGCGCTATCGTCGGTTTGAAGTCGATGCACGAAGCGGCGGCCATGTTGTTGAAGGACGCGCTCGATGCCTATGCGCTGCGCGACGTTGAGCGGGCGCGCATGGTCTGGACCCATGATGTCGAGCTCGATGCGCTGGAAGATTCGGTTTTCCGCGACCTGCTGACCTTCATGATGGAAGACCCGCGCAATATCTCGTTCTGCGCCCACCTCTTATTCTGCTCGAAGAACATCGAGCGGATCGGCGACCATTCCACCAACATCGCGGAGACGGTGGTTTATCTCGTCACGGGCGAAACCCTGCCGATGGACCGGCCGAAAGGCCCTTCACCCGCAACAGATTATTTGCCCCTTCCCAAGTGAGCCATAGATGAACAACCAGATCATCTCTGTTCCGGATTCCCGACCCGCGCAGGAGGCCCGCAATGCGCCGCCGCGGCCGAATTCCGCGGCGGTGGCGCCGCCGCGCATTCTCGTCGTCGAGGACGAGGCGGCGCTGAGCCTGCTGCTCAGCTATAATCTCGAAGCCGAAGGCTTTGTCGTCGAGCGTGTCGAGCGCGGCGACGAGGCGGAATTGCGGCTCGTCGAATCGCCGCCCGATCTTGTCATTCTCGATTGGATGCTACCCGGCGTCTCCGGCCTTGAAATCTGCCGCCGTATGCGGGCGCGCGACGCGACGCGCAGCCTGCCGGTCATCATGCTGACGGCGCGCGGCGACGAGAGCGAGCGGGTGCGCGGCCTCTCGATCGGGGCGGACGATTATATCGTTAAGCCGTTCTCCGTGCCGGAATTGATGGCGCGCGTGCGCGCTCTGTTGCGGCGGGCGCGGCCGGATCGGGTTGCGGCGCTGCTCGTCGCCGGCGATCTGGCGCTTGACCGGGAAAATTGGCGGGTGAGCCGCGGCGATCGCAACGTTCACCTCGGGCCGACCGAATTTCGCCTGCTCGAATATCTGATGGGCAAGCCTGGCCGAGTCTTCTCGCGGTCGCAATTGCTCGACTCGATCTGGGGCTTCTCCGCCGAGATCGACGAGCGCACCGTCGATGTTCATGTCGGCCGCCTGCGCAAGGCCTTGTCGCTTGCCGGCGAGCGCGACCCGATCCGCACGATCCGCGGCGCCGGCTATTCTTTCGACGAGACCTTCGGCAAGAACGAATGATCGCCCCGCTCTGCGAGCGGCAGCGTGCAACGCATCGGCAATGAAGCAATCCGGAACGGATTGCTTCGCCTAGTCCCCGATGGCCGATTAGGCCGATTGCGAGCGCCGCTCACGGCGCCGGTCCTGGACCGGCTGGTACGCGATGCGGCTGTGATAGGTGCAATAGGGGCCGCTCTGATTGGCGTTCTTCTTGCCGCCGCAGAAACGGAATTCGCCGGAGGCCGGATCGCCCATTGGCCAGCGGCACATGGATTCCTTCAGATCCATGATCGTGACCATTTCCGACATCGGGATCACCACGTCTTCCTCGGGCGTCGGCAAAAGTGCTTCGACCGGTTGTGATCTTATGGCGAGCGCCGTATTGCCGCGCACGATCGGGGCGCTCATGCGCTGATGTGCGGCGGCCCGGGCCGTCTTCACCCGTGGCCGGGCAACAGCCGGGGCGGCGGCCTTGACCCGCCCGGACATGCCGAGCCGGTGGACCTTGCCGATCACCGCATTGCGGCTGATGCCATTGGAAAGCTCGCGCGCGATTTGGCTGGCGCTGAGCCCTTCAAGCCAGAGTTTGCGTAGAAGCTCTACCCGTTCATCGGTCCAGGACATTCAGTCCTCCTCGATTTGGATCGGAAAATTAGCCTGAACGCGGCTGACGCGACCTGGTGCCGGCGGCGCGATCGATGGAATCCGGAATCGACGCTGCGCCGGAAAACCGGCGTCGTATAAAAGGTTACGCATTTTGAATGGCCCGCCGCACGAGATGTCGTAGTCGACGTCTGAAAGGCTACACTAGCCGTTGAATCTTGCGCAAGAGTCGCCATGTCTTGCGCGGCCGCGTTTTCAACAGTCCATCGGGTTGGTCCACAGGCCGCGTCATTGTGACTCGGGGGTAATCGTGGCCGTTGGGTCCTCGGCGCAGTATTTGACCGCCGCGCCTGTGCCCCCTACAATAGATTTTCTTGTTGCCGCTCCCGCCGGAGCGGCACTTTTCGTTGGGGGATCGCCCTGTGCCGGCTGCGGGCAAAATCGCCGCTGCCGGGCTATTTGCTGGAGCTTTTGCCGTGACTTCGTCGCTTCTGCCCACCTATGCGCGTTTCAACCTCGCTTTCGAGCGCGGCGAGGGCGCTTGGCTCTATGCGGCGAATGGCGACAAATATCTCGATTTCGGGGCCGGCATCGCCGTCGTCAGCGTCGGCCATTCGCATCCGCATTTGGTCGGCACGCTGATCGATCAGGGCCGCAAGTTGTGGCATGTCTCCAATCTTTTCGAGATTCCGCAGGCCGAAAAGCTCGGCGCGCGGCTGGTCGCGGAAAGCTTCGCCGATCTCGTCTTTTTCACCAATTCCGGCACCGAGGCGATGGAAGGGGCGATCAAGACGGCCCGTCGCCATCAATTCGTCAGCGGCCATCCGGAGCGTACCCGGATCATCACCTTCCAGGGCGCCTTTCACGGCCGCACGCTCGCCGCCGTCGCGGCCGGCGGCAATCCGAAATATCTCGAAGGCTTCGGCCCGCCGCTCGATGGTTTCGATCAGGTCCCCTTCGGCGATCTTGCCGCCGCCGAGGCTGCGATCACGCCGCAGACGGCGGCTATCCTCATCGAGCCGGTGCAGGGCGAGGGGGGCATTCGGGTTGCGGCCCCGGACTTCCTCGAAGCGCTGCGCGCACTCTGCGACCAGCACGGACTGCTGTTGATTTTCGATGAGGTGCAGAGCGGCATGGGCCGCACTGGCAAGCTGTTCGCTTATCAGCACTCGCGCGCCACACCCGACATTATGGGCCTCGCCAAGGGTATCGGCGGCGGCTTCCCGCTCGGCGCCTTTTTGACGACGCGCGCCGTCGGGCTGTGCATGACGCCCGGCACGCATGGCACGACCTATGGCGGCAATCCGCTGGCGACCGCGGTCGGCAATGCCGTGCTTGATGTCATCCTCGCCGCTGGATTCTTGGGCCACGTGGCGGAGACGGGCGCGGCGCTCGGCCGGGGCCTCGGCGAATTGCAGACGCGCTACCCCGATGTCATCGAGGCGGTGCGCGGGCAGGGTCTGATGTTCGGCCTGCGGGTGGTCGGTCCCGTCGGCGAATTCGTCAAGGCCGCGCTGGCCGAGAAGCTGATCACCATCCCGGCGAGCGATAATGTGGTCCGCCTTCTGCCGCCGCTGACGGTCGACGAGGCCGAGGTGGCGCTGGCGCTCACCCGCCTGAATGCCGCCGCGGAAAAACTCTCCGCCGAGCGGGCGAAGGCGGCGCAGCGGGGAGCTGCCTGATGAGCACGGGCTTACGCAACGTGGCGCCACCGAAGCATTTTCTCGACCTATCGGAAGTCTCGGCCGAAGAACTGCGGCGGATTCTATCGCTTGCCGGCACGATCAAGAGCCACCGCCGCAAGGGCCAGCTCGCGGCGCAGCGGCCGCTGACCGGCAAGATGTTGGCGATGATCTTCGACAAACCTTCGACCCGCACGCGCGTCTCCTTCGACGTCGCGATGCGCGAGCTGGGCGGCGAGACGATCATGCTGACCGGCAAGGAAATGCAGCTCGGCCGTGGCGAGACGATCGCCGATACGGCGCGGGTACTGTCGCGCTTCGTCGATGCCATCGTCATCCGCATGCTCGACCACAACGAGCTGAGCGAGTTGGCGCGGAACGCGGAAGTACCGGTCGTCAACGGCCTGACCAAGAAGTCGCATCCCTGTCAGGTGATGGCGGACGTGATGACCTTCGAAGAGCATCGCGGCCCAATCAAGGATCGGATCGTCGCCTGGGCGGGCGATGCCAACAATGTGCTCGCGAGCTGGATCCACGCGGCGCAGCGCTTCGACTTCACCATCAATGTCGCGACGCCGGCGGAACTCGATGTTCCGTTGGAGATTAAGTCTTGGGCCAAGGCCAATCAGGCGCGGCTCAACATCACGCGCGATCCCTATGAGGCGGTGCGCGGGGCCGATGCGGTGATCTCCGATTGTTGGGTGTCGATGGGCGACAAGGACGAGAATTTCCGTCACAATCTGCTTGCGCCTTATCAGGTCAATGCCAAGCTGATGAAGGCAGCGGCCAAGGACGCGATCTTCATGCATTGCCTGCCGGCGCATCGCGGCGAGGAGGTCACCGACGAGGTGATTGACGGACCGCAGTCGGTCGTCTTCGACGAGGCCGAAAACCGGCTGCATGCGCAGAAGGGCATTCTGGCCTGGTGTTTCGATGCGGTGGCCGGATGAGCGAGGCGGATACGCCTCTGCGCCCGGTCTCCGACCAAGTTCACGACGACATGGTTCTGCCCTTTGCTGTCGAGCCTCTCGATGTGCGCGGCCGCATCGTGCGGCTTGGGCCGGCGGTCGATGAAATTCTCACGCGCCATGCTTATCCGCCGGCCGTCGCACGCCTCGTCGGCGAGGCGGCGGCGCTCACCGTCCTGCTCGGTGCGGCGCTGAAATCGGAAGGCCGGCTGCAATTGCAGACGCGCAGCGATGGCGTCGTTGATATGATCGTCGTCGATTTCGATGCGCCGGACCGGGTGCGCGCCTTCGCTCGGTTCGATGAGGCGCGTCTCGCCGAGACGGCGCCGGGCGCCGAATTGCTCGGCCGGGGCCATTTGGCATTGACGATCGAGCAAGGCAGCGATGTCGCGCGTTATCAGGGCGTCGTCGCGCTCGATGGCCAAGGGCTGGAAGAAGCCGCGCATCAATATTTCCGCCAGTCCGAGCAGATTCCGACCTTCGTCCGGCTGGCCGTCGCCGAAAGCCTGACGGGCGCGGCGACGAACTGGCGTGCCGGCGGCCTGATGCTGCAATTCCTCCCCGCCTCGGTCGAGCGCCAGCGGCGCGCCGATCTTGCGCCGGGTGACATACCAGAGGGCGCGTCTGTCCCCGAGATTCTCGAGGACGATGCTTGGGCGGAGGCGAAGGCGCTCGCCGGTACGCTCGAGGACCATGAACTGGTCGATCCGAACCTTTCGAGCGAACGCCTGCTTTACCGGCTGTTCCACGAGCGTGGCGTCAGAGTCTTCGCGCCGCAGCCGATCCGCGCAGCCTGCCGCTGTTCGAACGAACGCATCGCCGCCATGCTGCGCAATTTTACCCAGCAGGAGCGCGACGACATGGTCGGCGACAACGGCAAGATCGGCGTCACGTGCGAATTCTGCTCGACCTACCGCGAATTCGATCCGGACGATTTCAAGGCAGAGTGAGGCCCGCCTTTTCCGCGATGGCCGATTCGACCGCGAGCGTTTTGATGACGGCGGGGCGCGCCAGCATCCGCGCGCGATGCGCTTCGAGATTTGGGAATTCGTCCGGCGTGAATTGGAACCGCGCGGCGAAGCGCCAGAAGAGCCGGAAAAGAAAAATATCGACGACGGAATAATCGCCCAGCGCCCATTCGCCCGCGCCGAGCCTCTGCGCCGCCAAAGCAAAGGCGGCCCGTCCCTGCGTCGCATCGGCGCGAGCGCCATGCACGGTCGAGGCGAGAAACGACATCCAAGACAGCGCTTGCGCTTCGCCTTCGATGTCTCCGGGCAAGAGCTTCGCCTGCGGGTAGGCCCGGCCCAAGTAAAAGAGAATGGCGAGCACTTCGGTCAAAAGCCGTCCGTCGATCAGCAGACTCGGCACTTTGCCTTCGGGATTGATCGCCAGAAATTCCGGCTTGCGGGTTCCTGTGGCGACGAGAACCGGCCGCGCCTCGAAAGGCGCGCCGGTCTCATTGAGTGCGATATGCGCGGCGAGCGAACTTGAACCTGGAGAGAAATAAAGAACGAGCACGAAATTCCCCTTTTGATCAGATTGAAAAGTCTTCGCGCCGGAAACCTTGCGCATAGAGCAAGGCCGTGAGGTCGGCGTAGTCGAGGCGGGCGGCGACCTTCTCGGCGAGCACAGGCTTTGGCCGGAAACCGACGCCGAGGCCGGCCTCCATCAGCATGTCGATATCGTTGGCGCCGTCGCCGACGGCGAGCGTCTCGGCCGGCCGCAAGGCGTGCTGCCGCCGCAGAGACAGAAGGGTCATCCGCTTGGTTGTCCCGTCATGGATCGGTTCGGCCACCTCGCCGGTGAGCCGCTCGTTCTCGACCACAAGCTCGTTGGCGACGCTTTCGTCAAATCCGACCTGTTCCGCGACGGGCGCGGCAAAATGGGAAAAGCTGCTGGAGACGAGAGCCGTGTAGGCGCCATGGTCGCGCATGGTCTTGACCAATGTCTTTGCGCCCGGTGTCGGACTGATGCGCTCGGCGAGGATCTTGTCGAAGACGCCGATATGAATGCCGGCGAAATGCGCGACACCGGCACGCACGGCCGGAGCGACCGCAACCTCGCCGCGTACGGCACGCTGCGCCGCCGCCGCAATCTCCGCCCGTTTGCCGGTGAAATCGGCCAGTTCGTGGACGCTTTCTTGCGCGATGATGGTCGAGTCCATGTCCGCGAGAAGCAGCTTCTTGCGGCGGTCGGCGACGGGCTGGGCGATCATATCGATTGGCCGATCCGCGATCAGTTCGATTAAAATCCCGCCGATATCGGAATCTCCGGGCGCGAAGAAAATATCCGCAGCGATCTCCGGATCGAGCCATTCCGCCCGCACGCCCGAGAGCCGCCGGACGATGCGCGCAAGCAAAGCCTCGTCCAGCGCCGGCCGCAGGGGATCGCAGACAAGTGTCGCGACATGAGTCATAGGAATATCGTATGGCCGACAACAGGATTTCCGCACTTCTCATTGCAGGCCCGACGGCGAGCGGCAAGTCGCACCTTGCGCTCCGCCTCGCCGAGCGTCTCGGCGGCACGCTTGTCAATGCTGATTCGATGCAGGTCTATCGCGACCTCACCATTTTGACGGCGCGGCCGGGGGCCGCGGAATTGGCACGCGCGCCGCATTTGCTCTTTGGCCATGTGGACGGCGCGGTCAATTATTCCGTCGGCCGTTATGTGGAGGACGTGTGCAGAATTCTCGGAGAATTGCGTGACGAGGGCCGATTGCCGATCATCGTCGGCGGCACCGGGCTTTATTTCAAGGCGCTCACGCAAGGGCTTTCGGAGATGCCGCGGGTGGCCGAGCCGATCCGCGCCGAATGGCGGGCGCGGGCCCAGACAATGTCGGTCGCCACGCTTCACGCCGAGCTTGCAGCGCGCGATCCCGTCATGGCGGCGCGGCTCCGGCCGAGCGATCCGCAACGTATCTTGCGCGCGTTGGAAGTCCAGGCGGCGACGGGCCAAAGTCTTGCCTTCTTCCAGGCGGCAAAGGCAAAGCCTCTGCTCGATAGTGACACTTTTATGGCAATTTTCCTGGCGCCCGATCGCGCCGCCCTGAACGCGGCGATCGACCGTCGCTTTGATATGATGCTCGAATCGGGGGCTCTTGACGAGGTCGCAGCACTCGGTCGCAGAGGCCTTGATCCGGCCCTGCCGGTGATGCGCGCACTCGGCGTGCCGCAAATTCTGCGCCATCTCAGAGGCGAAATCGATCTCGCGACGGCGGCGGAACACGCCAAGCGTGATACGCGCGCCTATGCCAAGCGGCAATTCACCTTTGCGCGGCATCAATTGCCGCGCTTTAAGTGGATGACGTCTGACGAGGCGGAAGAATTTTTGCAAGCAAGTAAACTGACGTGAGCAAAGCCTGTCCCGATTCAGCTTGCCAAGTTTGCGGTACGTTGTTTAGATGACAGACCCCTCCAGCCACATGGATCTATGTATGAATCAGCGCGAACGGCAGATGCTCGAAATCCTGAAACGCGGCCGTGATGAATCCGGTTATGTCGCTGTGAAGGCAGAATTTGAGGCCGAAGGAACCCGCATCGAAGAGCTGTTGAGGCTGATCGAGATCGCGCGCAAGGCCAACCTCAAGGTCGGGCTGAAAATCGGCGGCTGCGAAGCCATGCGGGATTTGATCGAAAGTCAGCAGATCGGCGTCGAATATATCATCGCTCCCATGATCGAAAGCGTATATGCGCTGTCGAAATTCATCGATGCGAAGAACAAGATCTATTCCGACGAGACTCAGGTCGATACGGACTTTCTCTTCAATCTCGAGACGGAAGGCGCGTTTAAATCGCTCAATGGCTTGGCGACGGAAGCGGCCAAGCCGCGTGGGACGCAAGGGATCGTTTTCGGCCGCGTCGATTTTTCCCTGTCGAAAGGTCTGTCGCGCGACGCGATCAACGACAACGTCGTCACCCATGACGTGTGCGAAACGGCAAGGGTGTGCAAGGAAAAGGGTCTCGATTTGGTCGTCGGCGGCGGTGTTTCTGTCGATGCCGTGGCGGCGCTGCGCGAAGTGAAGAAAATCCATCTGACGCGTTTCGAGACGCGCAAGGTCGTTTTTGCCGCGGCGGCACTTGAGCAGGAGCATGTCAAAACCGGTCTCCTGAACGCTGTTCATTTCGAGCTTCTTTGGCTCTTGAACAAGCGCGACTATTACGGCGCGATTCAGAGCGAAGACGCCAAGCGCATCGACATGCTCGAGAAGCGTTGGCACGTCCTGCAAGCCGACGTCGAGAAGAATCGCGCTACCATGAAAGTCGTCGGCGGTTAACCGCTGTCAATGCCCGACAAAGTAAACGCTTCTCAGAAGGGTGCCGAATCCGAGCGCATTCTTCTTTTCGGTGCGAATGGCGCGATCGGCGGCGCGATCGCCAAGAGATTCTTGTCCGAGGAATGGCATGTCGTCGGGACGGCACGCCGGCGCGTCAGCGAAAACGAGCGGATCGACTGGCTTGAGGTCGATCCGTTCGATGCGCAGTTCGACGGCTCGGTACTTCGTGCGTCTGGCCCCTATTCCGCTGTTTGCTGGGCGCAGGGCGCCAACCTGAACGACAGCATTTACGACGTCTCGCTCGAAAGCCATATGGAGCTTTATCGCGCCAATTGCCTCTATATCGTGGCGACCCTGCAAAAGCTGCTGACGTTCGATCTTCTCAAACCGGCGTCGCGGCTCTGCGTCGTCAGTTCGATTTGGCAGAACATGGCGCGGCAAAACAAATTCTCCTACACGGTAACCAAGGCCGCCTTGCAAGGGCTCGTTCTTTCGGTTGCAGCCGATATCGCGGCCAATGGGCATCTCATCAATGCGGTTTTGCCCGGCGCGCTCGATACGCCGATGACACGCCGCAACCTTGGCGCCGACCAAATTGCGCGGCTCGAAGAGGCAACCAAGTTCAATCGGTTGCCCGCGCTCGCCGACGTTGCCAACCTTGTGTTCTACCTCTGCTCCTCCTATAACACCGGCGTCACCGGCCAATTTATCGCAGCAGATCTGGGATTTAGCCATGTCCGCCTTGTTTGACATCACGGCTTTGGCTGGGCGCTATTCGGTTGAACTGTCGCCGGACCTTTATCGACAAATCCTGAATGCCCGCGAAAATGCTTTCGTCATCTGCGACGAGCGTTTTTCTTCGGATTGCGAAAAAGCCGGCATCCGTTACCTGCCGCTGAAGTCGATCGAATTGACGAAAAGCCTTTCGGCTGTTCCGGACGTTATTTCGGCTCTGCGAAAGATGGGCGTGACGCGTAAGACGCGCCTTGTTGCCGTCGGCGGCGGGATCGTCCAGGACGTCGCGGCGTTCTGCGCGGCGATTTATATGCGGGGTCTCGAATGGCTCTATGTGCCGACCACTTTGCTCGGCATGGTCGATAGCTGCATCGGCGGCAAATCCTCGATCAACGTCAACGAATATAAAAATCTAGTCGGGACCTATAATCCGCCGCAACGCGTGATCATCGATACCCAATTCATCGCGACTTTGTCGGACGAGCAAATCGCGGCCGGACTCATCGAGGCGGCAAAGATCACCTTTTGCCGAAACTCGGAGGCCTGGCAGGCCTATTTGGCCTATCAGCCGTCGCCGCGCCTCACGCCGGAGGGTTTTGCTGGAATTATCGCTGCGAGCCTCGCCGCGAAAAAGTGGTTCATCGAACGCGACGAGTTCGACCAGAACGAACGTTTGTTGCTCAATTTCGGTCATACGTTCGGTCACGCACTGGAAGGTTCGTCCGCTTACCGGATTGCACATGGGATCGCCGTCGGTCTTGGCATACTTTGCGCGCTGGCGCTCGGCCGGCTGCAGAACATCCGTTACGAATCACTCCCCGAGGTCGGCCAGCTGCAGGCGCATATCCGCGATCTCCTCGGTTTCGTAACGGATCTGCCCGAGGCGTTGCAGCCGGTGACGTCCAGCGCGTTATTCGATCGGTTCGCCTCGGACAAAAAGCATACGCCCGATAGGTATCGCGTCGTCATGGTGAATAGCGCCGGGCGGACCGAGCTGACGGCGCTGCCGAAGACCGAGGACATTCAGCGTCAGATCATCCTTGCTTTCGAGGAGGTGCTCGACGAATTCAGGGCGCGTGTGCCGGTAGGAGTGGCTTCTTGAAATATAGCGATCTTCTCGTCGATTGGCTGAAGGAAGCAGGATACACAACGTGTTTCTTCGTGGCCGGCGGCAATATCATGCACATCCTGGAATCGTGCGGCCGCAAATTGCGCACGATTCCGGTCGTCCACGAAGTCGCAGCCGGGATCGCGACGGAATATTTCAATCAGGTGTCTTCGGGCGAGCGCGCTTTCGCCCTCGTCACGGCCGGCCCTGGACTGACGAATATTTTGACGGCCTTCGCCGGCGCCTGGCTTGAAAGCCGCGAACTCCTGGTCATTGGCGGTCAGGTCAAGACGGCGGATCTCAGCCGCGGGGAGGTGCGCCAGCGCGGCATTCAGGAAGTGGATGGCGTCGCCCTCGCGCGGCCCGTCAGCGCATTGTCCGTTCTCATGGAAGATGCGATCGACCAGGCGCAGTTTACGGCTTGGATTCAGGCCGGCAGTTCCGGCCGCAAAGGGCCGGTGTTCATCGAATTGCCGCTCGATATTCAGGCACGCAACGTGGCCGAAGACGCCTTCAATCGCGCGCCATCGCCGCTGCCGGCCATACCGCCGATCGCTGCGGCCGATCTTGAGCAGGTTGCCGCGAGAATAAGGCAGGCCGAGCGGCCGATCGTTCTGGTCGGCGGCGGCGTCGATCGCGCGGCGGCTGCGCGCACGCCGTTTGATGCGATGGCGATTCCGGTGATGACCACTTGGAACGGCGCCGATCGGATCGCGGCCGACTCGCCCGTCTATTTCGGGCGACCCAATACGTGGGGTCAGCGTTACGCCAACGTTCTCATCCAGCAGGCCGACCTTCTGATCGCGCTCGGCACGCGGCTCGGGATGCAGCAGACCGGCTTCAATTGGCAAGAATTCCTGCCGCATGGCGACATCATCCAGGTCGATTGCGACAAAAGCGAATTGCATAAGGGGCATCCGAAGGTCGATTGGCCGCTCTGCGGCGACGCCAATCAGGTTCTCGCTTATTTGGCGAAGGCTGATCTCGGCGATCATCGATCCTGGCTTTCCTTCTGCCGCGAGGTGAAAGAGCGCCTGCCGCTCGCCGAAGACTGCAACACGACCGGCCCCGGCTATATTTCGCCGTACGAATTCGCGGGGACCCTGTCGCAGCTCTGCCGCGCCGACGACATCATCATTCCCTGCAGCAGCGGCGGCGCCTTCACGACGATGCTTCAATGCTTCGCCAACAAGGCCGGGCAGATCATGGTGTCGAACAAGGGCCTGGCCGCCATGGGCTATGGCCTTTCCGCCAGCATCGGCGCGGCATTTGCCGGCAACGGCCGGCGCACCGTCCTCGTCGAGGGCGACGGCGGCTTTGCGCAGAATCTTCAGGAGATCGGGACGGCCGCGGTCAATCGGTTGAATCTGAAAATTTTCATCTATGACGACAACGGCTATGCGTCGATCCGGATGACCCAGAGCAATTATTTCGGCGGCCGTTATCTCGGGTGCGATATTGCCACAGGTCTCGGTCTGCCCAACTGGGAGAAGATTTTCGCGGCTTGGGATGTGCCGGCCATGCGGATCAAGCCGGGTTTCGAGACCGATGCGGCCTTCCATAAATTGTTTGCGGCGGAGGGCGTGGCGGCCTTCATCGTCCCCATCGATCCGAAGCAGACCTATTTTCCGAAGATTACCAGCAAAGTCACCGAGAGCGGCGGAATGGTCTCAAATCCGTTGCATCGGCTTTCTCCCGATCTCGACGAGGAATTATATCGGCAGGTCGCCCGCTATCTGCTTTGAGACCTGTCATCGGCCGGACGTAGCCTTAATAAGGATCGCGCATGTCAGTCCAAAATATCAAAGCGGTCATCCTGGCTGGCGGCAAGGGGTCGCGTCTCAGCGAGGAGACGGTCGTCACGCCGAAGCCGCTGATCGAGATCGGCGGCCGGCCCATCCTTTGGCACATTATGAAGATCTATGCCGCGCACGGCATCCGGCGCTTCGTCATCTGCCTTGGCTATAAGGGCTTCAAGATCAAGGAATATTTCCTGAATTACGGGTTGCACAACGTCGACGTCACGATCGAGACGCGGGGCGGCCTGCATATTCATCAGGAGCCGGCCGAAGATTGGGAGATCACGCTTGCCGAAACCGGCGAGGAGACGATGACGGGCGGCCGCATTCGCCGCATCGCGCGGTATCTCCAAGACGATGATCTTTTCTGCCTGACCTATGGCGACGGCGTCGCCGACGTCGATATCGCCGCGAGCCTTGCGTTTCATCGCAGCCACGGCAAGCTCGCGACGGTGACGGCCGTGCGTCCGCTGGCCAGGTTCGGCTCGCTCGACATCGAAGCCGGTGCGGTCAGGCGCTTTGTCGAAAAGCCGGTGACCGAGGGCGGCCTCATCAACGGCGGATTTTTCGTCCTTTCTCCGAAGGTCATCGATTACATCGCCGGCGACGAAACCTTGTGGGAGAAGGAGCCGCTCGAAAACCTGGCGCGCGACCAGCAGTTGATGGCTTTCGAACACGACGGATTCTGGCAGCCGATGGATACGCTGCGCGACCGGCATCATCTCGAAGAACTATGGGCCAAGGGCCGCGCCCCCTGGCGGATCTGGGACGACGTCGCGCCGCGCGAAATCGCCGGCGGCAAAAGGCGGCTGGCATGACGATCGAGCCCGGCACCGCGCCGGTTTTGGACCGTGCATTCTGGAACGGTAAGCGGGTCTTTCTGACAGGGCATACCGGGTTTAAGGGGAGCTGGCTCGCGCTTTGGCTCCGCCGTCTCGGCGCGCATGTCTACGGCTATGCCTTAGCACCGCCGACCGAGCCCAACTTGTTTTCTCTGGCGCGCCTCGAAGACGGGCTGATTCATCAGACAGCCGATATTCGCGATGCTGGCGCGCTGAGCGCCGCCGTACAAGGCTTCAAACCCGATATTGTTCTTCACCTCGCTGCGCAATCGATTCTGCGGCTCTCCTATGACGCGCCGGTCGAGACTTACAGCACCAATGTCATGGGCACGGTCAATGTTCTCGAAGCGGTCCGCAGCACTGCATCCGTGCAAGTCGCGCTCGTGATCACGACCGACAAATGTTACGAGAATCGCGAGCAGATCTGGCCGTATCGCGAAATCGATGCGATGGGCGGCCACGATCCTTACAGCAGCAGCAAAGGCTGCGCGGAGCTTGCCGTCTCGGCCTATGGCCGTTCTTATTTCAACAAGGGCCAGACGATCGTCGCCTCGGCCCGAGCCGGCAATGTCATTGGCGGGGGCGACTGGGCGAAAGACCGGCTCATGACCGACCTCGTCGCCTCTTTGACCCATAATAAAACGCTGATCATTCGGTCGCCCCGCTCCATCCGGCCCTGGCAGCATGTGCTGGAGCCGCTTTCGGGATATTTGCGCGCCGTCGAACATCTGTGGGCGACGCGGCCGCGGGGCCCGGAATGCTGGAACTTCGGTCCGGAGAGCGAGAGCGAGGCGCGCGTTTTGGACGTCGCGCAGGAAGTCTGCCGCCTATGGGAGAGTAAGATCGGCATCGAGGTCATCGCCGATCCGCAAGGCCGGCACGAGGCGAATTTGCTGCGGCTCGATTCGAGCAAGGCACACCTGGAGCTTGGCTGGAGGCCGCGCCTTTCGCTGACGAAGGCGCTTGCCATGACCATCGATTGGCATAAGGCCAACCTTGCCGGCGCGGACATGCAGCGCTTTACCTTTGCCCAGATCGAAGCCTATGAGAACAGCGCGCCGCCGGGAGCTGCAAAGACCCAGGAGGCGTACATCACCGATTATCCCGCCAGAAAGGGCGTTGCATGAGCGACAGCGTCGCTGCCGATTATTCCATGATCGCTGACGAGCGCGAAGAACTGCGTGCGCAGATTCTGGCGTTGACCGCGCGCTATGCGGAGGTTGCGCATGCGCCGAAACCCTTCGTCGCGGGTCAATCGCCCATTCCGGTCTCGGGCCGTGTCTATGACGCGCGCGATATGGTGTCGCTCGTCGATAGTTCGCTCGATTTCTGGCTGACGACCGGCCCGTTTAACGATCGCTTCGAGGCCCGTCTCGCCAAATTCCTCGGTGCCCGTTTTGTCCTGACGTGCAATTCCGGCTCGTCGGCCAATCTTCTCGCCGCGACGGCGCTGACGAGCCCGTTGCTGGGCGACCGCGCGCTGAAGCCGGGGGATGAAGTAATTACCTGCGCGACTGGGTTTCCGACGACGGTCAACCCGCTGCTGCAAAACGGCTTGGTGCCGGTGTTCCTCGATGTCGATATCCCGACCTACAACATTCGCGCCGATCTGATCGAAGCTGCCGTCACTAACCGCACGCGCGCGATCATGGTGGCTCATGCACTCGGCAATCCGTTCGACCTCGATACGGTCATGAAGGTTGCCAAGAAGCACGATCTTTTCGTCGTGGAAGATACCTGCGACGCGCTCGGCGCGACTTACGACGGCAAAATCGTCGGCACGTTCGGCGATATCGGGACGGTCAGCTTCTATCCCGCGCATCATATCACGATGGGCGAGGGGGGCGCCGTTTTCGCTACCCGCTCCATCATCAAGCGAGCCCTGGAATCATTGCGTGATTGGGGCCGCGATTGCTGGTGCATGCCGGGGCATGAGGATACGTGCAAGAAACGGTTCGGCTGGCAGCTCGGCGAACTGCCGTTCGGCTACGATCACAAATATACCTATTCGCATCTCGGTTATAATCTGAAAATCACCGACATGCAGGCGGCCGTCGGCCTTGCGCAGCTCGACCATCTCGAAAGCTTCATCGCGTGTCGGCGCGCCAATTTCGCGCGCCTGAAAGCCGGGCTGAAGCCGTTCAGCGAATTCCTGATCCTGCCCGAGGCAACACCGAAATCGGACCCTTCCTGGTTCGGCTTTCCGATGACAGTACGCGCCTCGGCGCCGTTTGCGCGCGACGATCTTATCAAACATCTCAATGCGAAGAAGATCGGCACGCGACTCCTCTTCGCCGGCAATCTCGTCCGTCAACCCTATATGAAGGGGCGCGCCTACCGCGTCTTCGGGGAGCTTGCGAAGAGCGATCAGGTCATGCGCGATACGTTCTGGGTCGGCGTCTATCCCGCGCTCGGCGACGGCGCGATCGATTACATGATCGAGACGATCGCCACGTTCTGCGCGAGCGGGGGCAAACCCTGATGGCGGAGGGCACCCGCCTTTCCTTCCCGCCCTTCGTCACCGAGAGCCTCGCCGCATCCGGTTATCATTGCGTGGTGACCGGCGGCGGCGGCTGGATCGGCCAGGCGGTGCTCGAAATGCTTGACGGCGCTTTGGGTCAGCAAATTTACGAGCGCGTGCGGGTTTTTGGTTCGAGCGCGCGCGCGATCCATTTGCGCTCCGGCCGCGCCGTCAAATGCCAGACGCTCGAACATATCGAGGGGGCTTCGCATGCCCCGACGCTCTTCATTCACTGCGCGTTCTTGACGAAGGACCGGTTACAAAACGTGAGCACGTCGGACTTCGTGGCGGCGAACCGGACGATCGCTACGCGAGTTGCGGCGGCGATCGAGCAATCCGACGCACGCGGCATTTTCGTGCCATCGTCGGGCGCCGCCTATAAGCGCGGCACGCATCTGCTTGAGGATGACCTTGCGGCCAATCCTTATGGCGTGATGAAACGCGAGGACGAGGAGCGTTTCGGCGCGCTTGCCGCCGCCCGCGGGATTCCGCTTTGCCAGCCGCGGCTCTTCAATCTTTCCGGCCCTTTCATCAACAAGCATGAGCTTTACGCGCTCGCTTCGATGATTAACAGCGCGCTCGCCGGCATGCCGATCAAGATCGTCTCGCCGCCGCGGGTCGTGCGCTCTTATGTTGACGTGGGCGATCTGGTCACGCTTGCTTTTGCCATGCTTCTTACGCCACAAAAGGGAAACAAAGCCGTGTTCGATACGGCCGGCGAAGAGGCGCTCGAGATCGGCGATCTCGCCGCGCTTGTGCTTGATACGCTCGGCCGACGGGATTTGCGGATCGAGCGCGCCGACGCAGAAGAAAAACAGAACGATGTTTATGCGGGTGATGGCCGGGAAATGGCGCGCATGATGCGGAGCTACAGTCTAACTCCGAAGAGCATGAGCCGACAGATCTTGGATACAGCAGCCTATCTTTCCGACATCAGATAACTTGATCGCGCCCGCCCATGACCGCACACATCTCCAACGATATTTATCCTGCCCCGGGCAGCCCCTATTACATCGTCGCGCCGCATTACATCCGGACCTCGGCAGGGATTCGCGTCCTCCACTTGCTCTGTCACAGCTTAAATCGAAGAGGCCAGGTCGCTTATATGATCCTGGTCGGCGAGCCCAATCATGGAGGTGCTCTCTGCATCGATCTTTCGACGCCGGTGCTGACGTTGGATGCTTTAATGGAGCATTATCGCCGCGGGCCGGCTCCGATTGTCGTCTATCCTGAGACCATCAGCGGCAATCCCTTCGCTAGTCCCTGCGTCGTTCGCTATATATTGAATTTTCCCGGCTTGCTCGGCGGAGAAAAAGATTATTCCTCGGACGAATTGTGTTTCAGCTATTCAAAGATCCTCGCCAATGCGACGCGTTCGCCCGAAAATGTTTTGTATTTGCCTCCCATCGACACGTTCACCTTTCACCCGCCTGCTTCGGAGCAAGAGCGTAGCGGAAGCTGTTTCTATGCGGGCAAATACAAAGCCATCCATAAAGGAAAACTGTTTGACGTGACGCGTCATAGCGAGGAAATCACGCGCGATCTTCCGACCTCGCAAACACCGCAGGAAATCGCTGAATTGTTCCGTCGTTCGGAAGTTTTCTATACCTACGAAAATACCGCGCTCGCGACCGAGGCTGTTTTATGCGGATGTCCGGCTGTCTTTTTGCCGAATCCTTATCTCACTCATATCATTGCCGAGGAGGAATTGGGAGTTGACGGCTATGCCTGGGGCGATGCCCCCGCTGAAGTAGCGCGCGCCAAGGCGACGGTGCAACAAGGCGCTGAAAGCTACAAGAAGCGCACCGCCAAATATTGGCACGAGCTCGATCGCTTCATCGAGCTGACCCAGAAACATGCCAAGGGCAGGCAATACCTGCGGCCGATCAATGTTTTGAGCGTGACGAATACGGTGAGTCAAAAAGATGTAATGCCCACGTCCAGCGCCGTCAGCCTCACGCGTGAAACGATCCACGATATCGCGCGCGAGGTCTGGTATGAGCGGCAGCGTTGGAGCCTCGCTTACAAACTTGGACGGCGGCTGACTCGGACACAAGATAGATAGATAGCGGGTCCCGCATCCTGCGCTTTATCTGAAGATGGCCGGCGCGCGCCGAAGCGCTCGCGTCATATCATTGAGACGGAGATCTTGCCGCGACGTCTCGTTTCATGCCGCGCCCGGACGATTTGCGCATAAAGCAGAGAATCGGTTCTTGCGTAAGCCGACGCCGTGGTGATGGATCAGGGTTCCGCGTTGCCGCTCCGATTTGGCAAGACAGAACGGAAGCCCTGAAAGAGCTCTTCGCTCATGTCCGGTCGGGCGCCGCGCCTCATAATGAAAATCGAGACTCTCCCAATGCATACCGAGACGGCGGACAAGATGATGCCGGAGCGTCGAGCCGCGCCTTCATGGCACATGTATAAAAACAGCCGGTTTTATGGATCATCTCTTCCATAACGCGTAAGACCTCGATCATTTCTTATTGCATCGGTCTCCTTTCCGGCCATTCAGTGAAAAGCCGGTTCTCTTCTTCGAACTGACGTAAAAGCGCGCGCGTGTTGTTTGGTCATTACTACTTAAGAGAAGCAACATGTCCGCCGAGCCCGCTGAGATATTCTGACCGAAAAAGGCCGTTACTGGAGGATAGATGAGGAAGCGTGTTGAAAATCCCGTTCCGCTCAAGCGAAGACAGCAGCCGGCGGCGGTTAGAGCGGGCCAAATCTTGCGCAACGTTCGATGGCTGATCCGGCGGAGCTTCTTAATGTCTCCAAAATTCGTTCCTATCGCTTCGGCTTCGAATTGTTTCGTCGCGAAGATTTGACCATTATCCTGGCCCGCCCGTCGCATGGTTGTCGCGAAGCTCGGCGCGTGCATGGCGCGCCTTTCCTGGCGGCGGCGATTGCACTATCCGAGGGTTGAATGAAAATCGAGGCGCAACTCAAATATTGAACGGCTGGATTCGGGGGCAATCTCTGCAGCGGGCGAATCGATTTTGATCGCCCGGAATCAAATCGATTTCAAACCGTCAGGCTGATCACGTGCGACTTATCTATCCGGAAACCGGCGATCCTTACTACATTGTCGCGCCGTCTTATATTGGAACCTCCGCGGGCGTGCGCGCCCTGCACCTGCTTTGCCATAGCCTGAATGTCAGCGGGCGCTCAGCCTATCTGCTTCCTGATCCGGCTTCGCTGCATCTGCCCTTCCACACGCATCCCGACCTGCTTACCCCCTGCTTGACCGAAGATCGCGTGCGGCGGCACTTGGAATTGAGGAAATTGCCGATTGTCGTTTACTCCGAGGTTGTATCGGGCAATCCTTATGGCGCGGCCTGCGTCGTCCGCTATGTCATGAACTTTCCCGGTCTTCTTGGCGGCGACAAAAGCTATGCCGATGACGAATTATGTTTCGGCTACTCCAAGTCGCTGGCGGCGGCTGCGGGCTTTCCGGACAACGTGCTCTTCCTGCCGGCGATGGACACGCGTATTTTCAAGCCACCGCCGCCGACGCAGCGCCGCTCGGGCGCCTGTTTCTATGCCGACAAATACCGGAAGGTGCACGGCGGGCGGCTGTATGACATCACCCGCGGATGCGTGGAGATCACCCGCGATGAGCCCGGTTCTCCCACCCCCGAACAGATTGCCGCGCTCTTCCAAAGGTCGGAGGTCTTCTTCACCTATGAAAATACGCTTCTGGCGACCGAGGCCGTGTTATGCGGTTGCCCGGCGGTTTTCATCCCCAACCCTTATCTGCATGAAATCATCTCGGTGAACGAACTGGGGATGGAGGGCTATGCCTGGGGAACGGACGCAGATGAGATCGCCCGCGCCAAGGCGACCGTCGCGCAAGGCGCGCAAAACTATCTTCGTACCTTTGATGTTTATTGGGCGGATCTTCAGCGCTTCATCACGCTCACCCAGGAGCACGCGGTCGCGCGCCGCGAGGTGCCGCGGGTTTTCAGCGACGATGGCGTGAAGCTTGAGAAGACCCTCAGGTCGGATTCCTGCCCGTATTTCCTGTCGCTGCTGCCGCAGACGCTCGAGCGGGAGATCGCAAAGTTTCTCAGTACGATCGGCTTTGAACGGCTGGGCATGCGCATCTGGAATGATTCGCTCGATCGGCGCAGACGCGGCGAGAAATTCGATGATTCCATCCACCGGATCATCGCCTTGCTGCGATCGGTCAATCACTGATGAAACGGCTGATCGATGGGGAGCTTGCATGCGTCAACGATCGCGCCCCAGCCCAGCGAAGATCGTAATATGCCGAACCATAATCGGTTGCTTGGATTGTCAGAATGACCGGAAGTTCCCCGCAGCTCGCCATCATTATTCCGACCTATCGCTGGAATGCGCTTGCAAAAGACGTTTTGACGCAAGCGGCGTCGATCGGATCGGATGAGATCGCCGTTCACATCGGCGATAACAGCGCCAATCCGGAAAAACACGCCTTTCTGCAAGAGCTCGCCGCCCGAAGCACAAACGTGACGGTTACCTGCCATCCGACGAATTTGGGTGCCGATCGCAATTGGCTACATCTCGTCAAGGCGCAAACGGCGCCATTCATTTGCATGGCGGCGGACGATGATTGCTTTGGCGGTGCATACTACCGATCGGCACTCGCGCTCATCCGCGAAGATCAGAGCTGCGGTGCGTCGGCGGGACTGCTTGTGTCCATCGCGCATGTTCCCGGGCACACGATGCCCGTCGTCTTGCCGGCGACCGAGCGCCTCGAAGCGGATCCGCTCGAAAGAATCCGCAATTATCACGGCAATAACGTTCTCTGTTACGCGATTGCCCGGCGGCCGCTGATCCGAAAATTTGCCGAATATGTCGAAACCAATCCGCTGCAATGCCCGTTCAACGATTACATACTGGCGTTCCATCTATTGTCGACGGGAACCTACCGAAGAGACCAGATGGGTTACGTCTATTTGTTCGACAACTCGCATTGGCAGCTCAACGACTGGTTTATCGAGTCGAACTCGCGATGGTATAAGGGATATGATCTTCCTGAAAAATTCGGCTACTTGACGCGGCTGCATTGGGCCGTTGTCGCGGTGCATTTCTTTTCTTCGATTTTCCGTTCCCCGGCGCTGCCGGCTGAGCGGGCAAAAGCCATTGTCTCATACCTTTTCAATCGTCAGCGCAGCGAATTCGCCCAGGATTTCCAGATATACAGGCCCGTGATGGAAGAGCTGTTTGCGGGAAATGCCGAGGCGGCGGCCGCATGCGCGCGTCTGATGAAAAATAGATACGAATGCGTTGAATCGATTTTCGACGATTTCTCGCTTATCGTCGCGGTCTTTTCGCCAGATGTCGCTCGCCGATATCGCGAGTTTCAAAGCGCGACGCTTCTATCAAAATCAGAGCCCGTGAGCTTTCCTGCCATCGCCTCCCGCTCCACCCTCGGGCGCATGAAAGAAGCCACGCTGCGCGTTCTCGGCCTTGCCCCTGGCCGTTGACCTCTAGCCAACGGTAAGCATCGGCCGCTGCATTTGGTCGCATCCCTGGGCGCGAAACCAGGAAAGCCAATAAAATTGATTCAGCTCAAAGGGGCGCTGCGCTCCCATGCTATTTATTGTCTTATGGGAGGCATTTATGCCATTTCGCGATCGTGAAGAGGCCGGCCGCCGGCTTGCCCAGGCATTGCAAGTTTATCGGAGCCAGACGCCGATTATTATGGCGCTGCCGTGCGGCGGCGTTCCGGTCGCGACGGAGGTGGCTCGCGCGCTCAGAGCGCCACTCGATTTGGTTCTCGCGCGGAAAGTCGGCGTCCCGCACCATTCGGACCTGGCGATGGGAGCCGTGGCCGATGGCGTTGAGCCCGTCGTCGTGCGAAATCAGAATGTCATCGCGGCGGCCGGGGTTTCCGAGGACGCCTTTGCGTCGGCCTGTCAGCAAGAACTCGCTCAAATCGAGCGTCAGCGCTGCCGTTTTGTCGGCCACCGGCGTCGTCCAGAGTTAAGGGGGCGTGTGGTTATTCTGGTCGATGACGGGATCGCGACCGGCGCAACCACGCGTGCGGCCCTGCGTTCGATACGCAAACAAAGGCCGGCTGAGCTGATCCTGGCAGTCCCGGTTGCGCCGACGATTTCGCTCAAGGATCTTCGCGGCGAAGCGGATACGATCATATGTCTTGAGAATTACGAAAACTTCGGCGTGGTCGGATTTTACTATTCTGACTTTCGGCAGGTCGGCGATGAGGAAGTGCGTCAAATATTCGCCGAACGGCAAGTGCCGGATCGGGTGTATGCCCTTCAAGGCTAGCGGAATCGCCTTTGAGCACGATCTCATAAAGCACATCCGGCGTGCCTGCTCTCATTTCAACGGCGTTTTGGACAGGGCTTCGCAGCCAAGCGCCGTTCGCCCAATCGCGTAAGCCGCATGGCCGTAACAAGCGCTGGCATTGTTTTGTATAAGGCCGCGGCCGACGATCTTTGGGTTTTGCTGGTTCATCCGGGCGGACCGTTCTGGCATCGTAAAGATGAGGGTGCGTGGTCGATCCCGAAGGGCGAGGTCGAGGCCGGGGAAGATCTCGCTGCGGCAGCGCGGCGCGAATTTGCCGAGGAACTCGGCGTGCCGCCGCCCGGGCCGCTTGAGCCGCTCGGCGCCGTTCGGCAAGCCGGCGGGAAATGGGTCGAGGCTTTTGCAGCGGCCGGCGATCTCGATCCTGCCGCGATCACAAGCGATCACTTCGAGATTGAGTGGCCGCCGCGCAGCGGACGCCTGCGGGCCTTTCCGGAAGTCGATCGCGCGGCCTGGTTCGCGCTGTCTGTGGCGCGGCAAAAAATTCTTGCGGCGCAGCGCCCGTTTCTCGACCGGCTCGAAAGCCTTCTCACGGACCGAAATCGACAAGCCTAAGCGAGGCGATGGAGCAGCGTCGGCCTTGACCTATTTCCATTTCCGTTCACGGTTCAATCCGCGGGACGCATTTTCAGGATGAGGATGTCATGCTCAAAGACGAACAAGAACCGGTCGAACTCGCAATTAACGTCGATACGGTGCGCTGGCTCATCGAAAAGGCGCGCGAATTCGACGCGAAAGTTGCACCGGTCGAACCGGATCCCGGTTCAAATCCTACCGATGACAACGAAGCTGAAATTCTCGAGGATTACGCCAATGATGCGACGGCGCAAGAATTGCGCGCCGGGATCGACCGGCTCGACGAAGACGAAATTGTCGATCTCATAGCCTTGGCCTGGGTCGGGCGCGGCGATTTCGATCGTGCGACATGGCAAGAGGCGCGAGCCCTGGCCGCCGAGCGGCATCGCAGAAGATCCTCGCGGTATCTGATGGGCATTCCGGCGCTCGGCGATTATCTCGAGGAAGGCTTAGCCGAACTCGGCTATCCGGCGGCAGACTGAGGCGGCCGATCCGCGGTTGAGCAGGATCAATGTTCCTTGGCGCAAAAAGGCTTCCTCTCTCCTTCCAAGGATGGCGAGAGGAATGGCGATGCTCAAGGACATTATGGCGCATCTCGACGGCAGCGCGAATGACGCGGTCCGGCTTGCGCATGCTACGAAGATTGCCTCGCTTCACGGCGCGCGGCTGATCGGGCTCTACACCAATCCTCTACCAGAATATGCTTATGTGCTGGCCGTGCAGTCGGGTCTCGCACCGATGGAGCCGGTCATCGAGGGAGAGGAGCGGATGCGCAAAAACGGCGACCGCGTCGTCGCCGATATCGAGCAGAAACTGGCCAAATTGCCGGTTCCGAGCGCCATCCGGCGGCTCGACGTGGGTGCAAGCCAGATTATCGCGCAGTGCGTCGCCGAAGCGCAATGGGCCGATCTTTTCGTGGCGGTCGCGCCCTACCGGCACGAATACGCTCTCTATTGGGATGACCTCGTCGAGGCAGTCATGTTCGAATCGGGGCATGGGATTTATTTGATTCCTGACACCGGCCATCCCGCGCCGGATTTCGAAAATGTCTTGATCGCCTGGCAGCCGACGCGTGAGGCGGCGAGAGCCATCCATGAAGCGCTGCCGTTCCTGAAGACGAGCAAGACCGTGCGGCTTGCAATCGCCAACCCGGATTGGACATTCCAAGCTCCGGTCATTGTCGATTACTTTCACCGTCACGGCGTGAGCGTCGAGATCGCGATCTTGGAATCGAAGGAGAAGTCGGTGCCGGACATTCTCCTGGACGAAGCGCACGGCATGAAAGCCGGCCTGATCGTTCTGGGCGCCTATGGCCATTCCCGTTTTCGCGAATGGGTTTTAGGCGGCACAACCCGCGAAATGATCGAGCGCTCCGATATTCCTTTGCTGATGGCGCATTGACGTCAGGAATTGCAGCCGCGATTTGCGCGCCGCAAATCGCCTGTGTTCGGAGCGAAGATCCATCGGCGGCCGCGTGCGCGCGCAGTCTCCGCTACGGCTCATCGCGGGCGGCGAGTCCCGTAACGAGGTCGATGGTGAGCGCCAGCAGCAGAGCGGCGCTGCCGATCACGAAAAGCAGCTGATAGCTGCCGCTGCGCGCAAAGACGAACGAGAGGCCATAGGCAGCGCCGGCTTGCAGCACGGCAAAGCTGACGGTTGCCGTGCTCCAGGCGGCTCTTTGCTCATTCGGGTGATGCGCGAGCAATTCATGCACGCGGCCCAGCACGAGCGGCACGATTCCCGGTGTAAAGGCGCCGACGACCAGGCTTGAAACGACGAGCGATAGCGGGCCAAGCCCCAGCGCCGGCAAGATCACGGCGCCGGCTTGCACAAGATAGGCGAACCGTAAGGCGGGACCGAAGCCGGTGCGATCGGCGAGATGTCCGCTGACGAGCGGCCCGACGGCCGCGCCCAATCCGAAAAGCACCCAATATTCGGCGCCGGTCGCGAGGCCTTGGCCGAGCCCGCGGGCGATGAAATCGACGAGAAAAATCATGTGCGGCACGAGGCCCGCGGCGTTGAGCGCATATTCGATATAAAGTGCCCGCAGCGTCGCGGCCCGATGCGGCCGCCGGTGCGCAGGCGCGCTTGCAGCCTGTATTGGATCCTGCGGCCAGCCGCCCCAGGCGATAAGCGTCAGCGCCAGCGAGAGAATGCCGAGCCCGAGCCACGTCGCGGTGAGCCCTTGGTGCAGCAGGAGCGGCACCAGCGTTCCGGACGCGACAATGCCGACGCCGACCCCGACGAAGATAAGGCCGCCGGCAAGACCACGGCGCGCCGCCGCGACATGCGGCAGGACGCTCGGCGCGGCAAGCACCATGAGCACCCCGCCGGAGAGGCCGGCGATGAACCGCCAGACGAAGAACCAAAGAAACGAGACGGGATAAGCGCAGGCGAAAAAAGCTGCGGTCGCCAGGCCCATCATGAACCTCAACGCGGTCGCGGCCGGCATCCGCGCCGCGAGCGGGCGGCCGAGCAGGGCGCCGGCGAGATAACCCGCCAGATTGGCGGCGCCAAGATAAGCGGCTGCGGACGCCCCGAACCAATGCGCATTGACGATCACCGGCAGCAGCGGCGTATAGGCGAAGCGCGCGAGACCGATGCCCACGAGGCTGGCGCAGAACGCCGAGAGGATCGCCCATTGTGTGCGGCGCGCCGATATGTCGTGTTGCTGTTGGCGGGGGGCAACCTTCTTATCCATTCCGCTTCCTTCCAACGTGCCGGCGGGATCAGCTGCGTGCGAGTTCCGCCGCGAGGGTCGCGACCAAATCTGCTGCCGGCAGGGCGCGCGCCAAGGGCGCGCCTTGACCGGCCCATTGCGCGCCGAAACCGAATTCGCCTTTGGCCTTGCCGGCGCTATGCAGCGCTTTGCCGAGATCGTAGGCGATCGGATAATCGGGGATGTCGGTCGCGGCAATGTCGCCGAGGTGCGTAAAGCGGTTGGCGAGGCAGCGCGCAGGGCGGCCGGAAATGGTGCGCGTCATGACGGTATGATGTGCGGCGTCGCTGAAGAGCGCGGCGCGGTAACCGGCATCGGCGAGGCTCTCGTCGCAACCGACGAATGCGGTGCCAAGCTGCGCCGCCGCCGCGCCGAGGTGCAGCGCTGCCGCAATTCCGGCGCCGTCCATGATGCCGCCGGCGGCGATGATCGGCCGATCGATTTGTCGCGCCAGCAGACGCGTCAGCGCCATGGTGCCGAGTCGGTCGTCGGCGCCCTCCGCATCGAAAAGGCCACGATGGCCGCCGGCTTCATAGCCTTGGGCGATGATCGCATCGACGCCGGCCGCAGTGGCTTGGCGTGCCTCGGCGAGGCTGGTCGCGGAGGCGAAGACAATAATTCCCGCCGCCTGCAACGCGTCGATCCGCGCCGCGGATGGCAGGCCGAAATGCAGGCTCACCACCTGCGGCCGCGTGTCGAGAAGAACGGCGAGCATGGCGTCGTCTTCGACGAAGCTGCGGTAGATTTCGCCAAGAGCTGCGGGCGGCGTGGCTTCGAATTTTTTGAATTCGGGCGCGAAACGCGCGATCCAGGCGCTTTCGCGTCGCGGGTCGGGGCGTGCCGGGCGGTGGCAGAAGACATTGACGTTCAGCGGCCCGTTAGAGCGCGCGCGGACCTCGGCGATCATCGCGCCGGCGCTTTCGGCATGCGTCGCGCCGACACCGATCGAGCCAAGCCCCCCCGCGCCGCTGACGGCTGCCGCCATGGCCGGCGGCGATATGCCGGCCATCGGTGCTTGAATGATCGGCAGATCGAGGCCGATACGGTCGAGCAGCGGATTGCGGGTCATCGCATTGAAGCTCCTGTCGGCAGCGCGCCGATTTCGTCAGCGTTGCATTCCGGTGCCCTCATCTCGGTCATTCGAAGGCCGATGCGGAAGTTGGAATAAGAGATGTCTGATATGCCGATTTGACGGGGCAAGGCTCGATCCGCACGATTTTAATCGACAGCGGCGATACCTCGAACATCGCTGCTGCATCGTTTCATTGCGGCCCCGGTTCATTATGACATCTTTGTCATCGAGGCACTATGCCGCATGAGTTGTCGCCGCTTTGCGCGCATGGTTTTGACGGCGAATTGTTCTAGTAGGTTTCGCAATCCTCGTTTAGCTTTCGTTACGCATCTTGTTCTTCGGCACGAAGATTCGCGCCGATGTTGAAAGAGTGGAATCATGTTGCGAAAAAGTGCTGCGTTCTCCGCCGGCCTGGCGTTGCTTTTCAACTTCGGTTGCGGCTTTGCCGGGGCGCAATCCCTGCCGGAAGACATCGTCAACGCCTTGAACAAAGTTTCTGGCGTACATCCGGGCTTTCGCGCCAATCATGCCAAGGGCATTGTCGGCCAAGGCACGTTCAAGGCTTCGCCGCAGGCGGCGACACTCAGCAAGGCGGCGATCTTCACCGGCGATGCGATTCCGGTGACGATCCGTTTTTCCGATAGCGGCGGCGTGCCGACCGTCCCCGACGGGTCGCGCTTGGCCATGCCGCATGGGCTCGCCATCAAATTCCATCTGAAGGACGGCAGCGAGACGGATATCGTCATCAACTCGTTGAAGTTCTTTCCGGTCGCGACGGGTGAGGACTTCCGCGATCTGTTGCTGGCCGTTGCCGCAAGTCCGCCCGGCGCGCCGAAGCCGACGAAGCTCGATCTTTTCTTCAAGACGCATCCGCGCGCACCGTTGGCCTTGGGCGACCAGCAACAGCCCGATAGTTTTGCCGACGAGCAATATAACGGTGTCGATGCGTTCGTCTTCGTCGACAAGAGCGGCAAGAAACAAGCGTTCCGCTATATCGCCGCGCCGGAGAAACTCGTTCTCATCAGCAAGGAGGAGGCGGCGAAGAAGTCGCCGAACTATCTCTTCGACGAGATTGCCACGCGCGTCGCCAAAGCCCCCGTGACTTTCCATCTCGAAGCGCAGCTTGCGGCGCCGGGCGATGTCACAAAGGATCCAACGATTCCGTGGCCCGCCAATCGCAAAGTCGTCGATCTCGGCGTGCTGACGATCGATAAGATCGACGCCGACAGCCTCGCTGAGCAAAAGAAGCTCCTGTTCCTGCCCGGCGCGCTCACCTCCGGCATCGAGGAATCCGACGATCCGCTCATCGACGTGCGCGACGGCGCCTATGCCGTCTCTTACGGCCGACGCAGTCAATAGTTGCGTTAAGTGCGCTTCTGTGCGCTAAACGGCGCCATGGCGCCGGACGCTCCAACACGTTTCGGCCCCGCGACGCGCGGCGACGCGGGGTTAAACTTTGCTTTTAGCCGTGAAGGTGCCGCAAAATTTGCCGGCGCGCTTGCATGAGCCTGCCACTCGTCGCAATTGTCGCCGTCGCCGACAACGGCGTCATCGGCCGCGGCAATGCGCTGCCTTGGCATATTTCTGCCGATCTCAAGCGCTTTCGCGCGCTGACGCTCGGCAAGCCGCTCATCATGGGCCGCAAGACCTTTGCCTCGCTCGGCCGGGCGTTGCCAGGCCGCGAAACGATCGTCGTCACGCGCGATCCAAGCTTTAAACCACCGGCCGGAGTCTATACGGCCTCGGATATCGACACCGCTCTGGCGCTGGCGGAGATTCGCGCCAAGGCCTTGGGCGCGGCGGAGATCGTCATCGCCGGCGGCGGCGAGATCTACGCAGCCGTCATCGACCGGCTGGACCGGCTTCATGTAACCTATGTTCATTGCAGGCCCGAGGGCGATGCCTTCTTTCCGCCTCTCGATTGGTCACATTGGCGCGAAATCTGCCGTGAAGATCATGCGGCCGAACAGGACGGGGATGCGGGTTATGCGTTCGTGGATTATATCCGCTCCTAATCCCTTTCGCCGGCGCGCAAAGCCGACTAAGAGATGCGCGGCATCGAGGATATTTTGAATGCCTTGGAGCAATGACGGCAAGGGCGGCGGCTCTTGGAAGCCCGACAATCCGGGTCCCTGGGGCCAGCCGCCGCGGCCCAATCCGGTCGATTTCGAGGACTGGCTGCGCCGCGCGCAGGCGCGCCTGCGAAGCTGGCTGCCGGGCGGCGGCCTTGGCGGACGCGCGCTCCTGGCGCTCGGGCTGCTCGGCGTGCTGCTGTGGCTGCTCTCGGGCTTCTACACGGTCGGGCCGAATGAGGTCGGCCTCAACATGATCTTCGGCCGCTATACGGGCAAAACGAGCTCGGGCCTCAATTACAATCTGCCCTATCCGGTCGGTTCGGTCGAAAAGCTCGCGGTCACAGATCGCAATACGATCAACATCGGCTTCGTTTCCCGCATGGATGACCGTACCGGCGAAGAGGCGACGTTCGATCTGCCGGAAGAAAGCCTGATGCTGACCGGCGACCAGAACATCGCCGATGTAAAATTCGTCGTGATCTGGCAGATTGATCCATCGCATCCGGAAGATTATGCGTTCAATGTCGCCGATCCGGACGATACGGTGAAGGCTGTGGCGGAGAGCGCGATGCGCGCCGTGATCGGCCGCAGCCTGATCCAGAATATCCTCACCGCCGACCGCAAGGTGATCGAGCCGGCGGTGCAGGACGGGATGCAGAAGATTCTCGACAATTACAAAGCCGGCGTTCTCGTGCTGCAAGTGCAGTTGCAATCGGTCGATCCGCCGCAGGAAGTCATCTCGGCCTTTCGCGACGTGACGGCGGCGCAGCAGGATCGCGACCGTATGCGCAATGAAGCTGAAACCTATGCCAATAACGTCGTGCCGGTGGCGCGCGGCCAGGCTGCGGCGCTGGTGCAGCAGGCGGAAGGCTATCGCCTGCAGACGATCGACGAGGCGACCGGCCAGGCTTCGCGCTTCGCCCAGGTCGAAGCCCAATATAAGAACGCCCCGGCAGTAACGCGTGAGCGTATCTATCTCGAAACGATGGAAAAAATTCTCGGCGGCAGCGACAAGGTGATCGTCGACCCGGGCAGCGGCCAGGGCGTGCTGCCCTATCTGCCTTTGCCGCAATTGGCGCCGAGCAATGCCGACGGGGCCTCGAAATGAAGGGCGCGAGCGGCTTTTTCCTGGTTTTGCTCGCGATCGTCGCCGTCGTCGTCGCGGCGGCATCGGTGTTCACGGTCGGCCAGACCGAACAGGCGCTGGTCTTGCGCTTTGGCGATCCGGTCGCCGGGCGTGGCCTTGTCACCGAACCCGGATTGCATTTCAAAATTCCGTTTATCGAAACCGTCGTCCTGCTCGACAAGCGCATTCTCGACGTCGAGACGCCGACGCAGGAAGTGCTTGCTTCCGACAGTACGCGCGTCGAAGTTGATTCCTTCCTCAAATATCGCATCGTCGATCCGCTGAAATTCTATCAATCGGTCGGCAACACCGATCGCGCCGGTGAACAGCTCGGCTATATCCTCAATTCGGCGGTGCGGCGGGTGCTCGGCGATGCCGATCTCAGCCAGATCGTCAGCGGCGAGCGCGAAGCCCTGATGGGCGCCATTCGACAACAGGTGAACCAGCAGACCGCCAAGCTCGGCGTCGTTGCCGTCGATGTGCGGATCCGGCGCACCGACCTGCCGCAGCAGATTTCTGAAAAAGTATTCAGCCGCATGCAGAGCGAATGGGCGCGTCAGGCGGCGCTTTATCGCGCCCAAGGCAGCGAGCAATCGCAGGAGATCAAGGCCAAGGCCGATCGCGACGTTGTCGTCCTGCGGGCCGACGCGCAACGCGACGCCGACAAGATTCGCGGCGCGGGTGATGCGGAGCGGGCACGGATCTTCGCCGCCGCCTTCAGCAAGGACCCCGACTTTTTTGCCTTCTACCGCTCGATGCAGGCCTATGTGGCAGGCCTGAAATCGTCCAATACGCGCTATGTCCTGAGCCCGAAATCGGCTTTCTTCCGGTTTTTCTCGCCGGCCGAGGCCGCACCTCTAGCGGCCGCGCCGGCGCACTAGCGCCGAGTCTCAGCCAGGTTTGTGATTTTTGCCGCGGTTCCAATGCAAAATCGGCGTGAACTTGCCTGGCTGATGGGCTAGTTTCCGCAGCTCAAACAGGAGAGGTGAATGACAGTGTTCCCGCATGCGGCATCCGCTTGCGTCCAGGCGCGGAAAATTTTGCTGGCGGGAGCCTTGGGCTTGGCGGTGATGGGGCTTGGTGCTGTAGCGCCGGCGCTCGCCGACCAAAGGCCGGATTCCTTCGCCGATCTTGCCGCGGCTGTCAGCGACGCCGTGGTCAATATTTCGGCGACGCAGGCCTATGAGGAAAAGGACGCCGGCAACGGCGCCGACGTCGATCCTGGAACGCCATTCGACGACCTCTTCGACCAATTCCTTCGCCATCATCAGCAGGGCGGGGGCGACGGCAGCCTCGGCACGCGCGAGCGCAGTTCGAATTCGCTCGGCTCCGGCTTCGTGATCGATCCATCGGGCATTGTCATCACCAATAACCACGTCATCGCCGATTCCAATGAAGTAACGGTGATCTTCACCGACGGCACGAAGCTGAAGGCACGCGTAATCGGCAAGGATAGCAAGGTCGATGTCGCGGTTCTTAAGGTCAATCCGACCCATCCGCTGAAGGCGGTGAAGTTCGGCGACAGCGATAAAATGCGCGTCGGCGATTGGGTGATCGCGGTCGGCAACCCGTTCGGGCTCGGCGGCACCGTCACGGCGGGCATCGTTTCGGCCCGCCACCGCGACATCGATTCCGGTCCCTATGACAATTACATCCAGACCGACGCCGCCATCAATAAAGGCAATTCCGGCGGTCCGCTGTTCAACGAGCACGGCGAGGTGATCGGCATCAACACTGCGATCCTGTCGCCGTCGGGCGGTTCGATCGGCATCGGTTTTGCGACTCCTTCGGATACGGTGGCGCCGATCATCGATCAATTGCGCACTTACGGCGAGACGCGGCGTGGCTGGCTCGGCGTGCGTATCCAGTCGATCGATGATTCGATCGCCGAAAGCCTCGATCTCGGCAAAGTGCGCGGCGCGCTCGTCGCCGGCACCGACGTCGGCGGGCCGGCCGCTGCGGCCGGCATCGAGACGGGCGATGTGATCGTCAAGTTCGATGGCGTGGATGTTGCCGAATCGCATGATCTGCCGAAGCTCGTCGCCTCCGCTCCCGTCGGCAAGGAGGTCGCCATCGTCATCGTCCGGCAGGGCCATGAGCTGACCAAGATGGCCAAGCTCGGCCGGCTGGAAGACGCTGCGCAGAAAGCCTCGTTGACGACGGGCGATCTGGGGCAGGGCAAGGCTTTGTTGTCGACGCCGCTCGAACGGGCGCTCGGCATGGCGCTGGCGCCGCTCAACGAGACCTCGCGCCTCAAATATGCGATCAAGGACAGCGTGACGGCGGGCGTCGTCGTCACCGGCGTCGATGCCAACTCGCCGGCGGCGCAAAAGAACATACTGCCGGGCGAGGTAATCCTTGAGATCAATCAGGATCCGGTGCATGCGCCGGCCGACATCGCCAGAAAAATGCGTATCTTGAAGACCGCCGGAAAGAAATGGGTTCTGCTCCTCGTCTCGACGCCACAGGGCGAGGAGCGCTTCGTTGCGGTCAATCTTTAGGCCGCCGGGCGATGCGCCGCGGCATCAATAACGCGCTGCGGCATTAACCAAGCTGAGAACCGGACACGATCCTCGACGCCGGCAGGAACGATCCCGACTGCGGCCGTCCTTGACAGCACAAGAGGCGCCGCCTATGTCCAGGCCGCCGTTAGCACTCACTGAGTTCGAGTGCTAACGGGCCCTCATTTTCCAGGTCCGAGCGGCGCCGGCGTTTCGTTACCCAGGGCGCTGTTCTCGAAACGTTCAAGGAAGCAGCGCATGACTTTCCGTCCTCTGCATGACCGCGTCGTCGTCAAGCGCCTCGAAGGCGAGGAAAAGACGAAGGGCGGCATCATTATCCCCGATACGGCGAAAGAGAAGCCGCAAGAGGGTGAGATCATTGCCGTCGGCCCGGGCGGCCGCGACGAGACCGGTAAGCTCGTCCCCCTCGATGTGAAGGCCGGCGATCGCATTCTCTTCGGCAAATGGTCCGGCACCGAGGTCAAGATTGATGGCCCGGATCTCCTCATCATGAAGGAGAGCGACATCCTGGGCGTCGTCG
>NZ_CANSHK010000033.1:0-41005 GCF_947646745.1 uncultured Methylovirgula sp.
GTCCGCGCCGCGCCCCGCATCGATTGCCCAGCCCTGCCCTTGTGCGCGGAGCAGCATCGCGCCGGTCGCGCGCAGCCGGTCGCGGTCGATGACGAGCGCGGCGGCGCAGCCGCGCGGCGCATAGAGCGGCGTGACGACGACATCGGCGCGATCGCAATCCTCGGCGAAAGCCGCCTGATCGAGCACCAGAGCGACGCTGCGCCCATCCGGCAGAATGCCGACGCAGCCGATCCGGTCGCAGGCGCTGGCATCGATCGCCTGATGCGGATCGCGTCCGTCGCCGTCGGCGGCGAGCCATTGCCCGACGGTGAATTCGCTCGGCCGCCGGCCGATGATCGTCAGCGCTCCGTCGGCGCCGCGCACCGCCACCGCATCGCCGTTGGCGGCGACCGCCAGATCGAACGTCGAGCCGCTGAGCGCGCCATAAAGCCCGATGAGCGCCAGGGGCAGCGCCGTCAGCCGCAGCAAGGCCGAGCGCCAGATCACCGCCGACAGAACCGCAAAGGTCAGAAAGACGATGGCCCAGGGCGCGAAAGCGTTGAGATGCAGCGTCGCGCCGGGCAGCGTGCCGATCCAGCGCGCGACCCAGAGGACGAAGCTTATGCCGAGGCCGAGATAATGCCAGACGAAAGCGTCGAGCCCGAGCGGATAGAGCAGCACGCCGAACAAAGCGCAGGGCACGGCGAAAAGCTCGATCAGCGTCAAGGTCAGCGGATTGCCGATCAGCACGTAAGGATTGAGCTCATGGAAATCATAGGCCATGAACGAGGCGGTCGCCGTCGTCGCGCAGAGCGTCGCCAAGATCAGCGCCGCCGGTCCGCGGCTGAAGAGCCGCATGATCCCCGCCGTCGGCGCCCGCCCTGCGGAGAGAGGCATCAGGCCGGCGCGTTCGTCGCGCAGCTGCGCATCGAGGGCGAGGCGTGATTCATAGACCGCGATCAGCGCCGCGACGGCGGCGAAGGAAAGCTGAAAGCTCGCGCCGAGGATCGCCTCCGGCGCAATGAGCATGACGAGCGCCGCGGCGAGCGCCAGATTGCGCATGCTGAGCGACTGGCGCCCGGCGAGGACCGCGCCGAGCATGATCAGCGTCATGAACAAGGCGCGTTCCGTGCCGACGCGCGAGCCCGTCGCGATATCGTAGAAGACAGCGCCGGCGATCGCCACGGCCGCGGCCCATTGCTTGATCGGATAGCGCAGCGCCAGCACCGGCGAGAGCGCCAGCAGGCGGCGCAGGCCGACGAAGAAAATGCCCGCCATCAGCGTCATCTGCACGCCGGAGATCGTAATGATGTGAAAGATGCCGGCCTCGCGGATCACCTCTTTCGTCGCGTCGGACAGGAGATCGCGCTTGCCGGTGACCATGGCCGCGGCGATGGCGCCGGCTTCGCCGCCGACGATCGTATCGATGCGCCGCGCCAGCGCGTTGCGGCCGCCGTCGAGCGCCATCAGCGCCGCATCGACGAGACCCGGCGGCCGCGGCGGCGCGATGACGCTCACGCGGCCAAGCACATTGCCGACGGCGCCGATGCGCGCGAACCAGGCGTCGCGGGCGAAATCATAGCCGCCCGGCACGCTCGCCTGCGCCGGCGGCAGCAGCCGCGCCTTGAGCCGCACATAAGTGCCCGCCTCGAACGGCGGCGTGCGGCGCAGCGTCAGCCGCACGCGATAAGGCGTCGCCTGCGGTGCGAGGCCTTCGGCTCTATCGACGCGCAGCAGAAAGCGCGCGCCGTCCTGGCGGAAATCCATTTCCTCGATCAGGCCGTCGAGCGTCGTGACGCGGATATGATCGAGCACCGGCGCCGCGACCCGCGCGGTGCGCCAGCTCGCCGAAAGCAATCCAAGGCAGAGGCAGCAGAGAACGAGCATCACGCTCTGCGCCAGCCGATGCCGGCGAACGAGCGCCGCGAGAGCGCCGAAGAGCGCCGCCGCAAATCCCGCATACCAGAGCGACGGTTCGCGGTCGGCAACGAGATAGAGCACGGTGCCGGCGCCGGCGGCCACCGGCAGCCAGAGGAAAAACCGCCGCTCGGCGATCTCGATGTCGAGCGCCTGCCGGATGGCGCGGCGCGCCATGCCGAAGAGCTGCGCGAAGCGCAGGCCGAAGCGCGCCGGCGCAATGCCGCCCGCAACCGCCGTCCCTGCCCGCTCCGTCATCGCCCTCCCCGTGCCCGAGGCGGCCCGCATGATTGATCCGCTTGGGCCCGCTGACAAGGCGGCGAGGCTTTCCTTTCGGCTTTTCCGTGCTAAACCGCGCCCGGCCGCAATGCCGGCCGAAGCCCAACGCTCCGATCAGGACCAGATTAAGAGGATCAAGCGCCGTCCATGGCTCAGGTGGTGACCCGTTTTGCGCCTTCGCCGACCGGATTTTTGCACATCGGCGGCGCGCGGACCGCGCTGTTCAATTGGCTTTATGCGCATCATGCCGGCGGCAAGATGCTGCTGCGGATCGAGGATACCGACCGCGAGCGCTCGACCGATGCGGCGATCGCCGCCATTCTCGATGGGCTCAAATGGCTGGGCCTCGATTGGGACGGCGACGTCATCCATCAGTTTCAGCGCGCGGCGCGCCATCGCGAGGTGGCCGAACGTCTGCTTGCGAGCGGGCGCGCCTATCATTGTTACGCGACGCCGCAGGAACTCGACGACATGCGCGCCAAGGCGCGCGCCGAAGGCAAGCCGCCGCGCTATGACGGGCGCTGGCGCGACCGTCCGGCTTCGGAGGCGCCGGCGGACATCAAGCCGGTGATCCGGCTGAAGGCGCCGCAGACCGGCGAGACGGTTCTCGACGATCTCGTCCAGGGCCGCGTCGCCTGGGCCAATGAAAACCTCGACGATTTCGTCCTGCTGCGCTCCGACGGCACGCCGACTTATATGCTGGCGGTCGTGGTTGACGACCACGACATGGGCGTCACCCATATCATCCGCGGCGACGATCACTTGACCAATGCCGCGCGGCAGATGCAGATCTACGACGCGCTCGGCTGGGACGTGCCGCGCATGGCGCATATTCCGCTGATCCACGGCAGCGACGGCGCCAAATTGTCGAAGCGTCACGGCGCACTCGGCGTCGATGCCTACCGCGCCATGGGCTATCTGCCGGCGGCGTTGCGCAATTACCTCGTGCGGCTCGGATGGAGCCACGGCGACCAGGAATTTTTCTCGACCGAGGACATGATCGCCGCGTTCGATCTCGCTCATGTCGGGCGCTCGGCGGCGCGGTTCGACTTTGCCAAGCTCGAAAATATGAACGGGCACTATATCCGTGCGACGGAGCCGGCGGCGCTCACCGATCTCTTGATCGACACCCTGCCTCACCTGCCCGAAACCGCCGCTTTTCCGCAGACGATTGATGCCGGGATGCGGCAAAAGCTGCACGCCGCCATGCCGGGCCTCAAAGAGCGCGCGAAAACGCTGGTCGAATTGCGCGACGGCGCGGCATTCCTCTTCGCCAAGCGGCCGTTGGCGCTCGACGCCGCGGCATCCGCCATTCTCGATGCTGGAGCGCGCGCGCATCTGCGGGAGCTTTTGCGGAGGCTGACGGCGCTGCCCGCATGGGATGCCACCGCGACCGAGGAGGTCGTGCGGCGCTATGCCGAAGAAAATCGCTTAAAGCTGGGTCAGGTTGCTCAACCTTTGCGCGCCGCACTGACCGGACGCGCCACCTCGCCCGGCATTTTTGATGTTTTCACCGTGCTCGGCCGCGAGGAAAGCCTGGCGCGGCTTGCCGACCAAGCACGCTGATGCCCTCGCTCACATTTCGAAACCCCGTGGCAACAAACTTGAACCTAACCCAGCGATGCGATAGGTGATATTGCATTGCACCACATCCGTACTCTGGCGCGGCTGATGCCAGCAGACGCGGATGAATAATCTAAAAGAAAGAAGGCAGGCTCTCATGCTCGACGCACCAAAGCAGGCTCAAACGAGCGGCTCGGCTAAGTTCACCCTTGGTGAAAAGTCGATCGACCTGCCGATCAAGGAAGGCAATATCGGGCCGGCCGTCGTCGACATCAGCAAGCTCTACGCGCAGACGGGCATGTTCACCTACGATCCCGGCTTCACGTCGACGGCGAGCTGCGAGTCGGAAATCACCTATATCGACGGCGACAAAGGCGTCCTGCTTTATCGCGGCTATCCGATCGAACAGCTCGCCGAACAGGGCGACTTCCTCGAAACCTCCTACCTTCTGCTCTACGGCGAATTGCCGACGCCGGCGCAGCGCGCCGATTGGGTGCATCGCATCACCCGCCACACGATGGTGCACGAGCAGCTCGCGCGCTTCTTCCAGGGCTTCCGCCGCGACGCGCATCCGATGGCGGTCCTCGTCGCCTGCGTCGGCGCGCTCTCGGCCTTCTATCATGACTCGACGAACATTTCGGAGCCCGGCCAGCGCATGGTCGCGTCGATGCGGCTGATCGCGAAACTGCCGACGATGGCGGCGATGGCCTATAAATATTCGATCGGCCAGCCCTTCGTTTATCCCAAGAACGAACTCGACTACGCGTCGAATTTCATGCGCATGTGTTTCGCCGTGCCGTGCGAGGAATACAAGGTCAATCCGATCATGGCCCGCGCGCTCGATCAGATCTTCATCCTGCACGCCGATCATGAGCAGAACGCTTCGACCTCGACGGTGCGGCTCGCCGGCTCTTCCGGCGCCAATCCGTTCGCCTGCATCGCCGCGGGCGTCGCTTGCCTTTGGGGCCCGGCGCACGGCGGCGCCAACGAGGCGGCGCTCAAGATGCTCGAGGAGATTGGCCGCGTCGAGAACATTCCAAAGTACATCGCCCGCGCCAAGGATAAGAACGATTCCTTCCGCCTCATGGGTTTCGGCCACCGCGTCTATAAGAACTACGATCCGCGCGCCAAGCTGATGCAGAAGACCTGCCATGCGGTGCTCGAAGCCGCCGGCAAGAAGGACGATCCGTTGCTCGATGTGGCGATGGAACTCGAACAGATCGCACTCAACGATGAATATTTCATCGAGAAGAAGCTCTACCCGAATATCGATTTCTATTCCGGCATCACGCTGAAGGCGATGGGCTTCCCGACCGCCATGTTTACCGTGCTCTTTGCCGTGGCGCGCACCGCCGGCTGGGTTGCCCAGTGGAAGGAAATGATCGAAGATCCGGGCCAGAAGATCGGCCGGCCGCGTCAGCTCTATACCGGCGCGCGCGAGCGCCAATATGTGCCGATCGATCAGCGCGAGTAGGATTTTGGCCGAAGCCGACTTAGCGGTCGATTGTCTCGTCGCCGGGGCCGGCGCGGCCGGCCTTTGCGCGGCGCTGGCGCTGGCCAATTCCGGCCATCGGGTCGCCATCGCCGGCAAGCTGGAGGCGGCGAGCAACGGCCGCACCGTCGCCCTCTTCGAAGGCTCGCTACGCTTTTTGCGGGCGCAGCAGCTTTGGCCGCATCTCACCGACATCGCCGCGAAGATCGATGCGATCGAATTGATCGACGCGACCAACGCGCCGGTGCCGATCCCCTCCCTGACCTTCGCCGCGGACGATATCGGCCTCAATGCCCTCGGCGCCAATATTGAAGGCGACAAGCTCGTTCTCCGCCTGGCCGATCTGGTGCGCCAGCATCCCGCCATCCATCTCGTCGAGGATTGGATCACCGACATCGCCCATGGCGACGACAATGTAACCGCAGTCCTTGTGTCGGGCGGAACGATTCATGCGAAATTGATCGTGGCGGCCGACGGCCAGCGTTCGATCGTCCGGAAAAAAGCCGGGATCGGCACGCGGCGCTGGACCTATCCGCAGGTCGCGCTGACGGCGCTGCTCGCCCACGAACTGCCACATCACGATCGCTCGGTCGAGTTCCATACGCGCTCTGGCCCCTGCACGCTCGTGCCGCTGCGGCCGCGCGAGAATGCACCGCAACGATCGAGCCTTGTCTGGCTGATGACACCGCAAGAGGCGGAGCGCCGCCGCGGCCTTGACGCGACCGCGCTTGCTGCGGAAATCGCCCATGAGGCGGAGGAAATTTACGGCGCGATGCAGCTCGACAGCGCCGTCGGCTTCTTCCCCATGGCAGGCATGCGCGCGACGCGTTTCGCCGGCCGCCGCATCGCGCTGATCGCCGAGGCGGCGCACGCCTTCCCGCCGCTCGCCGCGCAAGGGCTTAACCTCAGTTTGCGCGACATCGCCGCGCTTTTGTCCTCGCTCAAGGCGGCAGGACAAGACATCGGCGCCTTGGCGCCACTGCGCCACTACGCCGAAGCGCGCGAGGCCGACGTCGATATCCGTGTGCGCGGCATCGATATTCTCAATCGTTCCATGCTGTCCGACTTCCTGCCCGTCGATATGGCACGCGGGCTCGGATTCTTCGCCATGTCGGCGATCGGACCGCTGCGGCGAGCCGCCTTGCGCGAAGGCGTCCTGCCGCCACGCGCGCTTTTCTGAACCGCCGCATCGGACCGAAACGCGCGTAGCGGTTTTTGATAAATCTGATGCGGTCGAAGAGCGTCGGGACGCTTCGAGATGAGGCTCCTGGTTTTAGAGACACGGGTTTGCACCGCCCGCGGTCGTGATAAACTGGCGGCCGGAGACCGCCATGCAAATCGCGACCTGGAACGTCAATTCGATCCGGCAGAGAACCGAGCATCTTCTGCGCTATCTGCGCGAAATCGGCCCCGACATCATCTGCCTGCAGGAATTGAAATGTCTCGACGCGGCCTTTCCGCATAGCGAGGTCGAGGCCTGCGGCTACAATATCGCGGTGCATGGTCAGAAAGGCTTCAACGGCGTCGCCATTCTGTCGAAGCGTCCGCTCGAGGTGACGCGCGGCCTGCCCGGCGACGAGAGCGACGAGCATGCCCGCTACATCGAAGCCGTCGTGCCTGATGGCGACGGCGTCATTCGCGTCGCCTCGCTCTATTTGCCGAACGGCAATCCGCCCGAGACGGAGAAATATACTTACAAGCTCGCCTGGATGGACCGACTCGCCGCGCATGCGCGAAATCTTCTGGCGCTTGAAGAACCGCTGGTGCTTGCCGGCGATTTCAACGTCATTCCGGCGGGGCGCGATTGTTTCGATCCGGCCGTCTGGGCCGGCGATGCGCTTTACTTGCCGCAGACGCGCGCGCGGTTTCATACTTTGCTCAATCTCGGCTTCACCGACGCGCTGCGCGCGACGACCGATGCCGGCGGACTTTATACATTTTGGGATTATCAAGCCGGTGCCTGGCAGCGCAACCGCGGCATCCGCATCGATCATCTGCTGCTTTCGCCGCGCGCCGCAGACCGGCTGACCGAGGTTACGATCGACAAAGAACGGCGCGGCGAGGACAAGCCCTCCGATCACGTGCCGATCCGGGCGGCGTTTTGCTGAGCCCGTCGCCGTCCAAAGGTCTCGCGGCAGGGCTTCGCCCGCTTGCCGCGCATCTGCTCGGCGCGCTTATCTGGGCTTTGCCCATCGGCCTCGGATTTGCACTCTGCCTGGAAAGCCCGCCGCTCGTCGAACGCCTGCGCAACCTCGTCTTCGATTACGATCAAGAGATTGAGCCGCGTCCCTATTCGGCGGATGGACCGGTGCGGGTCGTCGATATCGACGATGCGTCGCTTGCGCAGATCGGCCAATGGCCATGGCCGCGGCGCAGGCTCGCCGATCTTGCCCGCCATCTTTTCGCCCAAGGCGCCGCAGTCGTCGCTTTCGACATTCTCTTTTCCGAGCAAGATCGCGCAACGCCGCAAAATCTGCTCGCGCAATTGCCCGACATTCCGGAACGTAAAAGCCTCGGCGACGCGCTGGCGGCGCGCGGCCTGATCGAGGATCCGAGCTTGCAGCAGGCGCTGGCGCGCGGCCCGAGCGTGCTGACGCTTGTTTTGACCAACGGCAACCGCACCGACGTTCCGGTCAAATCCGGCTTTGCGACCTTGGGCGACGATCCGCGGCCGTTCCTGCCGCATTTTCGCGGCGCCATTCTGCCCCTCGCCGACCTAATGGACAAAGCCGCGGGCCTCGGCGCCATCAATTGGCAGCCGGACCGCGACCTCATCGTCCGCAAAGTGCCGCTGATCTTCACGCAGGGCGCAGGCGATGCCTCGCGCCTCGTGCCGTCGCTTGACGCCGAAATTTTGCGCGTTGCGCAACAGGCCTCGACGATTCTGGTGAAATCCTCGAATGCCTCGAATACTGGCGGCTTCGGCGCCAAGACCGGCATCGTCAACGTCAAGATCGGCGCGCTGCAGATTGCAACGGAGGCCGACGGCGCGGTGCGCGTCCATTACGCCGGCAGCGCGGCGGCACGGCATCTTTCCGCCTGGCGCGTGCTCGCCGGCAACGTGGCCGATCGCGACATAGCCGGGCGCATCATCCTGATCGGTTCGAGCGCGAGCGCGCTGGCCGATATTCGTTCGACGCCGCTCGAAGCCGCCGTTCCAGGTGTCGATATCCATGCCGAACTGCTGGAGCATGTCCTCTCCGGCACGACCCTGGCGCGGCCGGATTATGCGCCGGGGCTCGAAGCCTTGCTGCTCGTCCTCGGCGGTGCGGTCATGGCGGTGATGGCGCGCTTCACCAAACCGGTCGCAGCCGTCGGCGTGCTATTGCTTTCGCTCGAAGCACTCGCCTTCGCCAACTTCTATGCCTTTTCGCGCATGGGACTTCTCTTCGATCCGCTGATGCCGGGCGCGACCTGGGTGCTTGCCTATGCGACGATGACGATTGCCGTGTACCGCCGCAGCGAGCGGCAGCGCGAATTCGTCCGCAAGGCATTCTCGCGTTATCTCGCTCCGGCTCTCGTCGAGCGCCTCGCCAAGGACCCAAGCAGGCTCGAACTCGGCGGCGAGGCGCGCGACGTCTCGGTGCTGTTCGCGGACGTGCGGGATTTCACCGGCCGGTCGGAAGGCCTGTCCGCCGTCGAAGTCGTGCAATTCCTCAACGGCGTGCTGACACCGCTGACGCAATCCGTACTCAACGAGGCCGGCACGATCGACAAATATTTCGGCGACGGACTGATGGCCTTCTGGAACGCGCCGCTCGACGTGGCAAACCATGCCGAACGCGCCTGCGCCGCGGCGCTGACGATGCGCGACGCTCTCCCCGCGCTGAACGCGCGCCTTGTCGAAACCGGCATCGAGACACGCGCGATCGAGATCGGCATCGGCATTAACACCGGCGAGGCCTTTGTCGGCAATATGGGCTCGAACATGCGGTTCGATTATTCGATCGTCGGCGATACGGTGAACATCGCCGCGCGGCTTGAGGAAGCGACCAAAGACTTAGGCGTTCCCATCCTCGTCGCCGAATCGACCATGCAAGCGGCGCCAGGCTTCCTCTTTGTCCCGCTCGGCGAAATTGTTCTGCGTGGCCGCAGCCACCGGACGCCGATCTATGCTTTGCACGGCCGCGCCACCGAGGCGGCGGAGGAGTTCGCCCGCTTCCTGCAGCTTCATAAGGCCGCCTTGGCGGCAGCCGCGGCGGAAGAACCCGACGCGGCGGCAAAGATCCGCGCAGCCCGAGACCATTTTTACGGCGCTGCCTATGTGGGTTTTTACGCCCGGCTTGAGCCCGATATTCCGGCCTTCTTGCCGCGCGCGGTCTGAAATCCGGCTTGCGTCCGTGCCCGCAAAGAGGCAAGCCTTGGCGCTGCGCGATCGCGATGGCTGCGGATCGAAGCGGCGCAAGGTCATCCATGGGTGATTTCAATCGTTTAGAGCGGGATTTGCGCGAAAGTTCAGCGACCAATTTTTCGCATTGCGCGCGACTGGGCCGCCCGGCCGCTGTTGGCTCGGGCCTTGCGCCTTGATCGACAAGCTGGAATTTTTCATCGCCGTTGCCCGCGAGCAGAGCTTCAGCCGCGCCGCCGATGTCTGCGGCGTGACCCAACCGACGCTTTCCGCCGGGATCAAGCAACTCGAGGACACGCTCGGCGTCTTGCTCGTGAATAGGAGCTCGCGCTTTCACGGCCTGACGCCGGAAGGCGAGCGGGTGCTCGAATGGGCCAAGCGCATCGTTGGCGATTCTCGCGCCATGCGGCAGGAAGTTCGCGCCCTCAAGAGCGGCTTGACCGGCCTCATGCGGATTGCCGTCATCCCGACGGCGCTCAGTATGGTCGCAGCGCTGACGACGCCTTTCCGCGCCAAACATCCCGGTGTGCGATTCAGCGTCGTCTCGGCCACGTCACAGGAAATATTGCAAGGTATATCCAATCTCGAGATCGATGCCGGCATCACCTATCTCGACAACGAACCGCTCGGCACGGTTCGCAGCCTGCCACTCTACATCGAGCAATATCGCCTGCTCACCAGCGCCGGCAGCCCTTTCGCCGACCATAAAAGCGTCACCTGGGCCGACGTCGGCCGCATTCCATTGTGCCTGCTGACGCCGGACATGCAGAACCGGCGCATCGTCGATCAATTGTTGGCGAGTTCCGGCAACCGGCCGGAGCCGACGCTCGAGTCGAATTCGGTGATCGCCCTTTATGCGCATGTGAAGACCGGCCAATGGTCGAGCATCATGGCCGAAAAACTGGTCGAAACGCTCTCCGTCGCGGAGCCGATTCGCTCGATTCCGATCATCGAGCCGCAGGCCGTACACCAAATCGGCCTCGTCGTGCCGCGCCGTGAGCCGATGACGCCGCTGACGGCGACCCTCTTCGCTGAAGCAAAAAAGCTGATCGCACCGCAGCTATAATAGAATTATTCTATAGACCGACGGGATGCCTTTATTGATCGCGAAGGCCCGCGGGACCATCTTTCTTGGAGAGAAACTAAGGTCGGCGCGCCCAGCGGAACTCAAGCTTCTGGGCGCGACACGATTTGGCGCCGGCAATGCAGGATCGTCGCCGGCAGAACAGGTGGAAACATGCCAGCCGTCTTCGACGCGCAGCGGGCCAAGGACATCATCGATGCGCATCTTGCGCTCGAAGGGCCGCTGCTGCCTATCCTCCATGCCTTCGTTGAAGAATTCGGCTTTGTCGATGATGCAGCGGTGCCGCAAATTGCCGACGCGCTCAACATCACGCGCGCTGAAGTGCATGGCGTTCTGACCTTCTATCACGATTTCCGCCGCGAACCGGCGGGGCGGCATATCCTCAAGATTTGCCGTGCCGAGGCCTGTCAGGCGCGCGGTTGCGAATCGGTCGCGGACCATTGCCTCGCCGATCTTGGCGTCGACTGGCACGGCACCACGGCCGACGGCGCCATCACGGTCGAACCGGTCTACTGCCTCGGCCTCTGCGCCAACGGCCCTTCCGCGCTGTTCGACGACGAGCCGATCGCGGAACTGACCGCTGACAAATTGGTCGGCGTCATCGAGGAGGCGGACGCGGCATGACGCGCATTTTCGTCCCCCGCGATGTAGTCGCTCTCGCCCTTGGGGCGAACAAAGTCGCCGCGGCGATCCTTGAGAACGCCAAGGCGCGCGGCGCCGACGTGACGATCGTCCGCAACGGTTCGCGCGGCATGTTCTTCTTGGAGCCGCTGATCGAAGTTGAGACACCGGCCGGGCGCATCGCCTATGGGCCGGTTTCGGCGCAAGACGTGAGTTCGCTGTTCGATGCGGGATTCCTCAATGGGGGTGCGCATGCGCTGCGGATCGGCCGGCCGGAAGAGCATCCCTATCTCAAGCGCCAGACCCGGCTGACCTTCGCCCGTTGCGGCATCACCGATCCGCTGTCGCTCGATGACTACACGGCGCACGAGGGCTGGCTCGGGTTGAAGCGTGCCATCGAAATCGGCAGCGCCGCCATTGTCGAGGAAATCACCAAATCCGGCCTGCGCGGCCGCGGCGGCGCCGGCTTCCCGACCGGCATCAAATGGAAGACCGTCGCCGACACCAAGGCCGACCGGAAATATGTCGTCTGCAATGCCGACGAGGGCGACAGCGGCACCTTCGCCGACCGCATGGTGCTTGAAGACGATCCATTCATGCTCATCGAGGGCATGACGATCAGCGCGATCGCCGTCGGTGCAAGCAAAGGCTATATCTATTGCCGCTCCGAATATCCGCACGCCGTCAAAGCATTCAATGCCGCGCTCGATCTGGCGCGGGCGGCGGGCTATCTCGGCAAGGATATTCTCGGCTCGGGGCATGCCTTCGACATTGAATTGCGCGTCGGCGCCGGCGCTTATGTTTGCGGCGAGGAAACCGCCCTGCTCGAAAGCCTCGAGGGCGGCCGCGGCATGGTTCGCGCCAAGCCGCCGCTTCCGGCTATCCATGGCCTCTTCCAGCGCCCGACCGTCATCAACAACGTTCTGTCCTTTGCAGCGGCGCCGTTCATCCTGGCGCATGGCGCCAAAGCTTATGCCGACTTCGGCATGGGCCGCTCGCGCGGGACGATGCCGCTGCAGCTCGCCGGCAATATCCGCTATGGTGGCCTGTTCGAGACAGCCTTCGGCCTGACGCTCGGCGAAATCGTCGAGGATATCGGCGGCGGCACCGCCTCCGGCCGGCCGGTGCGCGCAGTGCAATGCGGCGGCCCGCTCGGCGCTTATTTCCCCCCCGCCCTGTTCGAGACGCCCTTCGATTACGAGGCCTTCGCGGCCAAAGACGGGTTAATTGGCCACGGCGGTATTGTCGTTTTCGACGACACGGTCGATATGATGGCTATGGCCCGTTTCGCGATGGAATTCTGCGCCATCGAAAGCTGCGGCAAATGCACCCCTTGCCGCATCGGCTCGACTCGCGGCCAGGAGGTCATCGACAAAATCTTCGACGGCGTCGATGTCGACGCCAACATAAGCCTTTTGGAAGATCTTTGTCAGACGATGAAGTTCGGCTCTCTCTGCGCCCTCGGCGGCTTCGCGCCTTATCCGGTTATGAGTGCGCTGCGTCACTATCCCGAAGATTTCCGACCCCGCACTGCGGCGGTTGCGGCGGAATGAGGAGAACGGAATGTCTCTCATCCAAGAGATTGATTACGGTACCCCGGCTTCGAAATCGACCGAGACGGTCGAGCTGACGATCGACGGCGCCAAGGTCCAGGTCCCCGCCGGCACCTCGATCATGCGGGCGGCGATGGAGCTCGGCAACCAGATCCCGAAGCTCTGCGCCACAGACAGCATCGATGCCTACGGCTCTTGCCGACTTTGTCTTGTCGAAATCGAAGGCCGCAACGGCACGCCTGCCTCCTGTACCACGCCGGTCGCCCCCGGCATGGTCGTCCATACCCAGACGCCGCGGCTCAAGGCGCTGCGCAATGGCGTGATGGAACTCTATATCTCCGACCATCCGCTCGATTGTCTCACCTGCGCCGCCAACGGCAATTGCGAATTGCAGACCCAGGCCGGCGTCGTCGGCCTGCGCGAGGTGCGCTACGGCTACGAGGGCGAGAACCACCTCAAGGACAAGAAAGATACGTCTAATCCTTATTTCACCTACGATCCGTCGAAGTGCATCGTCTGCAACCGCTGCGTACGCGCCTGCGAGGAAGTGCAGGGCACCTTCGCGCTGACCGTCGACGGACGCGGTTTCGAGAGCCGCATCTCGCCCGGCCAGATGGAGAATTTCTTCGATTCGGAATGCGTTTCCTGCGGCGCCTGCGTGCAGGCCTGCCCGACCGCGACGCTCGCCGAAAAATCGCTCTATGATATCGGCCAGCCGGAACATTCGGTCGTCACGACCTGCGCTTATTGCGGCGTCGGCTGTTCGTTCAAGGCCGAAATGCGCGGCGACGAACTCGTCCGCATGGTACCCTATAAGGACGGCAAGGCGAACCACGGCCATTCCTGTGTCAAGGGCCGCTTCGCCTGGGGTTATGCCACTCACAAGGATCGCGTGCTGAAGCCGATGATCCGCGAAAAGATCTCCGATCCCTGGCGCGAGGTCTCTTGGGACGAGGCGATCAATTACGCCGCCTCCGAGATCAAGCGCATCCAGGCCAAATTCGGCCGCGGCTCGGTCGGCGCCATCACCTCGTCGCGCTGCACCAACGAAGAGACCTATCTGGTGCAGGAGCTGGTCCGTGCCGGCTTCGGCAATAACAACGTCGATACTTGCGCGCGCGTCTGCCACTCGCCGACCGGCTACGGCCTCGGCCAGACCTTCGGCACCTCGGCCGGCACGCAGGAGTTCGACTCGATCGAGCACACCGATGTCGTGCTCGTCATCGGCGCCAATCCGACTGATGCGCATCCCGTCTTCGGCTCGCATATGAAAAAGAGGCTGCGCGCCGGGGCCAAGCTGATCGTCATCGATCCGCGCAAGATCGATCTGGTGAAGTCGCCGCACATCAAGGCCGATTATCACCTCGCGGTGCGGCCCGGCACCAATGTCGCGATCCTCGACGCCTTGGCGCATGTCATCGTCACCGAAGGGCTCGTCAACGAAGCCTTCGTGCAGGAGCGCTGCGACCCGGCCGAATTCTCGACTTGGGCGGCCTTCGTCTCGGAGGAGCGCAACAGCCCGGAGGTTGTCGCGAAGCTCTGCGGCGTGCCAGCCGAGACCATCCGCGCCGCCGCCCGGCTCTATGCGACGGGCGGTAATGCGGCAATCTATTACGGCCTCGGCGTCACCGAGCACAGCCAGGGATCGACCGCGGTCATGGCGATCGCCAATCTCGCCATGGCGACCGGCAATGTCGGGCGCGAAGGCGTCGGCGTGAACCCGCTGCGCGGGCAGAACAATGTCCAGGGTTCCTGCGACATGGGCTCGTTCCCGCATGAATATTCGGGCTACCGGCACGTCTCGAACGATGCCGTGCGTGAGCTCTTCGAATCGGTCTGGGGCGTCAAGCTCGACAAGGACCCCGGCCTGCGCATCCCGAACATGATGGACGCGGCGATCGACGGCACCTTCAAGGCGCTTTACGTCCAAGGCGAGGACATTCTCCAGTCCGACCCCGATACACACCACATGTCGGCCGGCCTCGGCGCGATGGAATGCGTCATCGTCCAGGACCTTTTCCTCAACGAGACGGCGAATTACGCGCATGTCTTCCTGCCCGGCTCGACCTTCCTGGAAAAGGACGGGACGTTCACCAATGCCGAGCGGCGTATCCAGCGCGTACGCCGGGTGATGGCGCCGCGCAATGGCTACGAGGATTGGGAGATCACCATGATCCTCTCGAAGGCCCTCGGCTATGAGATGCGCTACAAGGATCCCGGCCATATCATGGACGAGATCGCCAAGGTGACGCCGACCTTCGCCGGTGTCTCCTACAAGCTGCTCGACGAGGTCGGCTCGATTCAATGGCCGTGTAATGCCGATGCGCCGCTTGGCACGCCGACCATGCACATCGGCCATTTCGTCCGCGGCAAAGGCCAGTTCATGCTGACGGAATATATCCCGACCGATGAGCGGATCGGCCCGCGCTTCCCATTGATGCTCACGACCGGCCGCATTCTGTCGCAATATAATGTTGGGGCACAGACGCGGCGCACCGCCAATTCCGCCTGGCACGCGGAGGACGTGCTCGAAATCCATCCGCATGATGCCGAGGATCGCGGTATCCGCGATGGCGATTGGGTGAAGGTCAAGAGCCGTTCGGGCGAGACGGCGCTGCGCGCCAAGATCAGCGAGCGCATGTCGCCGGGCGTCGTCTACACGACGTTCCACTTCCCCTTGACCCAGGCCAATGTCGTCACCACGGATTATTCGGATTGGGCGACCAATTGCCCGGAATACAAGGTGACCGCCGTCCAGGTCTCGACCTCCAACGGGCCGACCGAATGGCAGGAAGAATATCGCGAAATGTCCGAGCAAAACTCGAAGATCGCCCAGCCCCTCGATGCGGCGGAATGAGTGACGCGGACGACATGGCGAATGCGCTGCCCGCCCCGGCGGTCAGCGTTCCAAGCCTGGCGCGGCGCGGCGGCGTCTCTTTTGCGACGACGCGAGTCGTCCCGGACGAACAGGCCGTCGCATTCACCTATAATGGCTCGACCCATGCGGTGATGATGGCGACGCCCGCCGACCTCGAAGATTTCGCGGTCGGCTTCGCCTTGACCGAGGGCTTGATCGAAAGCCGCAGCGAGATCGAGAATCTGGAAATCGTTACCATGCCGCTCGGCATCGAGGCCCGCGTCTGGCTGAAGGGCGACCGTGCCGAAGCCTACGCCAAGCGGCGGCGCAGCATGGCGGGTCCGACCGGCTGCGGCCTCTGCGGCATCGAAAGCCTCGAGGCCGCCATGCGGCCGCTGTCCACAGTGACCGCCGACCTGAAGGTCTCGCCCCAATCGATCGTCGCGGCGATGGCCTCGCTCGACCCGGCGCAGACTCTGAATGACCAAACCCATGCCGTCCATGGCGCGGCTTTTTGGACCGAGCGCGAAGGCTTGGTCGCCGTGCGCGAGGACGTCGGCCGCCACAATGCGCTCGACAAGCTCATCGGCGCCCTGGTCCGCGCCGGGCGCACCGCGGCGAATGGCCTTGTCCTGATGACGAGCCGCGTGTCGATCGAACTGATTCAGAAGGCGGCCCGGCTCAATGCGCCCGTGCTCGTTGCCGTCTCAGCGCCGACCGCGGCTGCGATCCGGCTTGCCGACGAGGCCGGCATCACCCTCGTCGCCGTCGCGCGGCGGCAAGACTTCGAAGCCTTCACCCATACCGAAAGATTGAGCGAAACCTCCCGCCATGTCGCATGAACCGCACGCAGCTTCGCACACCCTTGACCGGCTGATCTACATGGCCAACCAGATCGGCGGCTTCTTCGCCGTGCAAGGGCACGACAAAGAGGTCGCCGGGGTTGCCGATCACATCGCGAAATTCTGGAATTCGCGGATGCAGAAGCAGATTTTCGCGCATCTCGCCAAAGGCGGCGATGGTTTGAAGCCGAACATCAAAGAAGCACTGCAAGTGCTTGAGAAGAGACAGCAAGCGCAGGCAGCCCAGCAGCAATAAGACTCAGCTCACAATGCGCCGGTAGGCACTCGGACTGACACCGGTCACCCGGCGGAATCCGGCGCTGAGCGAACTCGCTTCGCTAAAGCCGAGCCGCAAGGCAATCTCCATCATCGGTGTTGTCGTCGCATTGAGCAGGGCCTTGGCCGCCTCGACGCGGCGCATCATGTGATAGCGATGCGGCGGCATGCCGAACGATTGCTTGAACGCCCGAGCGAAATGGAACGGACTCAGATGCACGAGCGCCGCCATATCGGCGACCGTCAGCCGGGCGTCGAGGCGTGCTTCGATATAATCGGCCACGCGCTTCTGCTGCCAAGGTGCAAGCCCCGTCTGGCGGCCCGTGGGTAGCGGTGCTTTGGCGCCGTTCATGCGGATCAATTCATGGCACAGCACCGCACCGAGCGCCTCGGCATAAGGACTTGCGACGGCATTGGGCGCGGTGATCTGCGCCTTGAGCTTGAGCGCGGTCGCCCAGAGATCGGCATCGAAGAAGAAAAGCCGCGGCTGCAGGTCGATCGCATCAAACCCAAGCTCAGGATCGAGAAAGGGCCCGTGCGGATCGATGTAAAAGAAATTCACCCGGGTCAGAACGCGCGGCTTTTGCGAGCCGCGAAAACGGCGCCCGGCCGGCACGAAGGTCATCCGCCGCGAGAGTTCGCGCTGGCGCGATTTGGGCAAACCCTCGAGACAGGTCTCGCCGTCATAGCGCTCGGACCGCTCGGCGGCGACCAGCAGGTGAAAAGGCGCTTGGAAATCATATTCGTACGGCTGGGATTGGGTGAGTTCGAGGGTCTCAGCCCAGAGCCCACGCCACGCCGCGACACGGCGTTGGGTGATGTGCGGCGGGGTATAATCGACCTGCGGCGCGCTAAAGCCTGAATCGGAAACGTTCATGAACTGTCCAAGGGGAAAAAGGGCCTGCCGCCCTCCTGACCGTTCCCCGCCGAGCTGTTTTGCCGGTGATATGGCGGTGATCAAGCACCAATTCAACGCACTTCACGGTTCGGTGAGCGGCTGTCCTGCTTGCTCGATCAGCAAGACCGAACAAGCGAACCTCAGGTCACGCTGGTAGATAATCGTGGCCGGACACGGGCCTTGTGGCCGGCGGACCTTGGCGCCCCTATGTGTCGCAAGGGCCTTTTCCATATCTTTGCAGAACAAAGATCGGACGGAGCCGGGGAATGGGTATCGTTCGCTTCGCCTTACGGTTTCCGCACACGTTCTACGTGATGGCGCTGGCGATTCTGTTTCTCGGCATCAGCGCGATCATTTCGACGCCGAAGGACATCTTTCCGGTCATCAACATTCCGGTCGTCACGGTCATCTGGCAATACACTGGCCTGACGCCGCAGGAAATGGAAGCGCGCGTCACGACCTACAGCGAATATTCCATCAGCGCGAACGTCAACAACGTTCTCGACATGGAATCGCAAACCCTGTCGGGCGTCGCCGTTCAAAAAATCTTCTTCCAGCAAGGCGTGAGCGTCGATCTCGCCATCGCCCAGATCGTCTCCGCCACCAATGCCATCCGCGCGTTGATGCCGCCCGGCATTCAGCCGCCGATCATCGTGCAATATAACGCCTCGAGCGTGCCCGTCCTGCAACTCAGCCTGAGTTCGGACCGGATGAACGAGCAACAGCTTTACGATTACGGCATCTACAGCCTGCGCCAAGCGCTGGCGCCGATCCAGGGCATTACGCTGCCGACCCCTTATGGCGGCAAATACCGCCAGATCATGGTCGATCTCAACCTCGACGCGCTGCGTGCCAACGGTCTGACGCCGAGCGATATCGTCAATGCCGTCAATGCGCAGAGCCTCACCCTGCCCTCGGGCGACGCCAAGATCGGCAATACGCAATATATCGTCAGTATGAACGCCATGGCGGAGAGCATCGACGCGCTCAACCGCCTGCCGCTGCGCCAAATCGGCGCGACGACGGTACGCCTCAGCGACGTCGCGCATGTGCGCGACGGCTGGGCCGTACAGCAGAATATCGTGCGCGCCAACGGCCGCCGCTCGGTGCTTTTGACCATCATCAAGAACGGCGACGCCTCGACCCTCGATGTCGTCAATTCCGTGAAGGCCGCTCTGCCGGAACTCCTTAAGGCCGCCCCGCCCGGCATGCAGATGCATGTTCTCTTCGATCAGTCCGTCTTCGTCAGCGAGGCCATCGCCAGCGTGTTACGCGAGGGCGCGATCGCCGCGGGTCTCACCGCCTTGATGATCTTGATCTTCCTCGGCTCGTGGCGTTCGACCTTGATCGTGATGGTGTCGATTCCACTCTCGATCCTGTCGTCGATCGCGATCTTCTCGGCGCTCGGCCAGACGATCAATACGATGACGCTCGGCGGCCTCGCGCTCGCGGTCGGCATTCTCGTCGACGATTCGACCGTCGCGATCGAGAACACCCATCGCCTCTTCGAAGAACATATGGAATTCGACGAAGCGGTGCTGCATGGCTCGGCCGGCATCGCCTTGCCGACGCTGGTCTCGACGCTTGCTATCTGTAGCGTGTTCGTCTCGGTCTTCTTTCTGCAAGGCGCCGCACGCTATCTGTTCAGCCCACTCGGCATGGCCGTCGCCTTCGCAATGCTGACCTCCTATCTCCTTTCGCGCACGCTGACGCCGATCATCATCCGCGCCCTGCTGCGCACGGAACAGGCACAGCACGCGGCCGGGCAGACATCGTGGCTCAGCCGCTTCCATGATCGGTTCAACGCCGGATTCGACCATTTCCGCGAAGGCTATACCTACGTGCTCGACCGGGTTCTTGGGAGCCGGATTCTCGTGCCGCTCATCGCCCTTTGCGTCGTCGGCGGCGCCGGCCTGCTGATGACGCAGGTCGGCACGGATTTCTTCCCGCAAGTCGATACCGGCCTCATCCAATTGCACGTCCGCGCGCCGGCGCGCACCCGCATCGAGGCGACGGAAGCGATCTTCCAATCGATCGAAGACCGCATCCGCCAGGATATCCCGCCGCAATATCTCGATCTCATCCTCGATAATATCGGCCTGCCGCAGCGCGTTTATAATCTCGCTTTCACCGACGGCTCGACCATCGGCGTCAATGACGGCACGATCCAGATCGCTTTGAAGGAAGGCCATCCGCCGACCTACGCCCTGGTCAAGAAGCTGCGCCGCGACCTGACGCTGGCCTTCCCCAACGTGCTTTTCTATACGCAGCCGGCCGATATGGTGACGCAGATTCTCAATTTCGGCATTCCGTCGCAGATCGACGTCGCCATTCAAGGGCCAAACCGCGCCGGCAATCAGGATGTCGCCAAAATCTTGCGCGACCGCATGGCGAAAGTGCCCGGCCTCGTCGACGTGCATATCCAGCAAGAGCTCGACGCGCCGGAACTCTATTATTACGTCGACCGCATCCGCGCCCAGGAGCTCGGTCTCAACATCAACAGCATCGCCAACAATCTGAATATCAGCCTCAGCTCGTCCGAGCAGGTGACGCCGAATTTCTGGACCGATCCTAAGAACGGCATCCCCTATTATTTCGCCGTCCAGACGCCGGAATATCGCGTCTCGAGCCTCAACGAGCTCAACAACACGCCGGTCGTCAGCGTTGCCGCAGCGACGACGCCGGTGCCGAACATCCTCGGCAATGTCGCCTCAGTCCACCGCCGCTACATTCAATCGGTCTTCAATCACGCCAATATTCAACCGCTTTACGACATCTATGCGAGCGTCCAGGACAGCGATCTCGGCAGCGTGGCCAAGAGCATCAACGGCATCATCGGCGACCTCAAATCGCAATTGAAACCCGGCAACAAATTCGTCGTCCGCGGCCAGATCAACAGCATGAACTCCGCTTTCTACAATCTGATGTTCGGGCTGCTGTTTGCCGCCGTCTTCGTCTATCTGCTGATGGTCGTGAATTATCAAAGCTTTATCGACCCCTTGGCGATCATCTTCGCTTTGCCCGGTGCTGGCGCCGGCATTCTGTTGATGCTCTACGTGACCGGAACGACGATCAGCGTGCCGTCATTGATGGGCGCCATCATGTCCATCGGCGTCGCTTCGGCGAACTCCATCCTGCTTGTGACGTTTGCCCGCGAGCAGCGCCACGAGGGCCTAAACGCGGTCGATGCCGCCCGCGCCGCGGGGCGCACCCGTATTCGTCCGGTGCTGATGACGGCCGCGGCAATGATTGTCGGCATGATCCCGATGGCGATCGGCGCACCGGGCGAAGAGCAGAATGCCGTTCTGGCGCGCGCGGTGATCGGCGGCGTCATGATCGGCACGGTCACGACGCTTTTGTTCGTGCCGTGGTTATATTCTATCATCGGCCGTTTCGAGCGCACGGAGCCGCGGCACGAGCCAGAGGGCGAGCCCGCGCAATGAGCCAAGCTTACGCCCCATCCTCTTTCGCAGATAAGGATTTTGTCTGATGCGCGACGACGTCAACAAGCCTGACACGCATACGTCAGAGCCGGCTGCGCCGTCGCACGGCGAGCGGCCCCGCCGTCTGGGCCTCGTCGGTTTCGCCGCCCTGCTCGCGATCGGCGGTTTCGTTGCCTATGGCGCATGGAGCCATGCGCAGCGCCGCTCAGCGGCGCTCGAAACGGAGCGGCAGCAGGAAGACGCGGTGCCGACCGTGCGCGTCGCGCGTGTCGTCACCAATTCGGCGCCGCGCGTGCTAGATCTGCCGGGCAGTACCGAGGCCTTCGACGCCGCCACCGTCTATGCTCGCGCAACGGGCTATATCGCCAAGCGCAACGTCGATATCGGCAGCGAGGTGAAAGCGGGCGCCGTGCTTGCCGTCATTGCAGCGCCGGACCTCGACCAGCAGCTTTTGCAGGCGGAAGCCCAAGTCGCGCAGTTGCAGGCGGCCGTGACTCAGGCGCAATCGAATAAGCAGCTCGCCCTCGTCACCAATAACAGGACGCAGACCCTCGTCGTCCAAGGCTGGCAGACGAAGCAGCAAGGCGATACCGACCGCCTGACCTACGACGCGCAGACCGCGGCGCTGAAAGTTGCTGAGGCCAATCTGCAGGCCGGCGAAGCCCAGGTCTCGCGGCTTAAGGAATTGACCGGCTTCGAGCAGGTCGTGGCGCCCTTCGACGGCTTTATTACCCAGCGCCACATCGATGTCGGCAGCCTTGTCACCGCCGACCAGTCGACCGGCACACCGCTCTTCGACATTGCCCATAGCGAAGTGCTGCGCACGCAAATCTATGTGCCGCAGGATGCCGTTTTCGGTTTGAAGGACGGCGCGTCGGCCGAAGTCCGTGTGCCGGAAATCCCCGGCCGCGTCTTCCACGGCACCGTGGCGCGCAATGCCAATGCCTTGCAGCCGGGCACGCGCACGCGGCTGACGGAAGTCGATGTCGACAATGCCGACGGGACGCTCTTCCCCGGCCTCTATTGCACCGTGCGGCTCTTCATCCCGCGCGCGCAGCCGGTGATTTCAATTCCGTCGCAGGCGCTGATCTTCAACAAGAATGGGCTCAGCGCCGCAGTCTACGACGATGGTGTGGTGCGGCTGCGCAAACTTAATCTCTTGGCCGACAATGGCGCGGAGGTCGACGTTCGCACCGGCCTCAAGCCGGACGATCTTGTTATTCTGAGCCCACCGATCAACATTCGCGACGGCATGCGCGTCGCCGCCTCCCGCGACAGCGATAATGTTCACGTCGGTAGCGCCGAGAGCGGTGCGAGCGCCAAGGATTGATGATCCCCTCTCCCCGCTGGCGGGGAGAGGGGATCAATGCCGGCGCAAATCCAGGGTCAGCGGAAATTCGCTCGAGCGCTCGGGGCGCGGCACTGTCATCGCCCCGGGCGTGTGGCCGTGTTCCTGGAAACGCGCCAGGCGGCGCGCCTCGGCCTCGTAGCTATTGATCGGGAACGTATCGTAATTGCGCCCTCCGGGATGGGCGACATGATAGACACAGCCGCCAAGGGAGCGGCCAGTCCAGGTATCGATGACATCAAAGGTCAACGGCGCATTGACGGGGAGCGTCGGATGCAGGCCATGCGCCGGCTTCCAGGCTTTATAGCGCACGCCTGCGACCGCTTCGCCGAAGGGTCCGGTCGGCGTCATCGGCAGCCGCCGGCCGTTGCAGGCGATGACATGGCGTCCCTCGATCAAGCCGTTGCATTTCACCTGCAGCCGTTCAACCGAGCTGTCGACATAGCGGACCGTGCCGCCGATGGCGCCCTCTTCGCCGAGCACATGCCAGGGCTCAAGCGCTTGGCGCAATTCGAGCCGCACCCCGCTCGGCTCGACCGTTCCATAGACGGGAAAGCGAAATTCGCGCTGCGCCTCGAACCACATAGGATCGAAATCGTAGCCGGCCTGCCTTAACGCGCCGAGCGTTTCGAGAAAATTTTGCCAGACGAAATGCGGCAGCATGAAGCGGTCATGCAGGGCCGTCCCCCAACGGACGAATTCGCCCTCCTGCGGTTCGCGCCAAAACCAAGCCAGAAGGCCGCGAAGCAGGAGTTGCTGGGCGAGGCTCATCCGCGCGTCGGGCGGCATTTCGAACGAGCGGAATTCGACGAGGCCCAGCCGGCCGGTCGGCCCGTCCGGCGAATAAAGCTTATCGATGCAGATTTCGGTGCGATGCGTATTGCCCGTCGAGTCGACGAGCAGGTTGCGGAAAAGCCGGTCGACGACCCACAGCGGCGCCGGCGCATCGCGCTTGGGTACGCTCGCAAGCGCGATCTCCAATTCATAGAGCTGATCGTGGCGCGCCTCGTCGAAGCGCGGCGCCTGGCTTGTCGGGCCGATGAAGAGGCCGGAGAAGAGATAGGACAATGCCGGGTGGCGCTGCCAATAGAGCACGACGCTTTTCAGCATGTCGGGGCGACGCAGGAAGGGGGAGTCCTGCGGCGTCGGGCCACCGAAGACGATGTGGTTGCCGCCGCCCGTACCGGTATGACGGCCATCGGTCATGAATTTTTCGGCGCCGAGCCGCGCCTGGCGGGCGTCTTCGTAAAGACCTCGGGTTGTCGCGACGGCGTCCGCCCAGCTCTTCGCCGGGTGGACATTGACCTCGATGACGCCGGGGTCTGGGGTCACTTTGATGACATCGAGGCGCGGATCGAAGGGCGGCGGATAGCCTTCGATGTGAACCGGCGTCTTCAGTGCGGCCGCAGCAGCTTCGACCGCCGCCAGCAGTTCGAGATAATCGGCGAGCGTCTCGGTCGGCGGCATGAAGACACAGATGATGCCGTCGCGCGGCTCGACCGAGAGCGCGGTCCGCACCGCGCCTTCGACGATCTGCTGTTCGACGCGCTCCTGCTGCGCCGTGTTGTCGGCTGCCACGCGCTCGAAATGCTGGCCGAGCTCGATCGGGTCCGGCAAAGCGTCGCGCTCCTCCAGCGGGTCTTGCGCGACGATGAAAGGGTAGGATGCCGGCGGCACCCAGGGCAGCGACGAGAGCGGCAGCCGGTAACCGACGGGGGAATCGCCCGGCACGAGAAACAGGCGGCCGCGGCGCAGCTTCCAGCGCTCGCTCGTCCAGCGCGGCCGTGCCTGCGCGTTCCAGCGCTGCACCGGCAAGACGAAACCCGATGCGCTGGTGAGGCCGCGCGCGAAGGTGCGGATCATGCGGTTACGCTCTTCCGCGTCTTCGATCTTGGGATCGAGCGGATCGGTATTGTCCGGCAGATTGCCTTCCTTGACGAGCCAGGTCGTCGGGTCCTCATAAGCGGCCAGAACGCAATCCGTGTCGATGCCGAGGCGCAGGGCGATTCCGGTGCTGAGTTTCTCGGCTTGCACGCGCAAAGCGTCTTCGGCGGCCGCATCGCGCGGCATCGCTTGAATTTCTTCGGCGGTGCGCGCCACCGGCACGCGGGCGATGAGCGAAGGATTCTTCCAGATCGGTTTGCCGTCTTTGCGCCAATAAAGCGCGAAGGCCCAGCGCGGCAATGTCTCGCCGGGATACCATTTGCCTTGGCCGTAATGCAGCATGCCGCCCGGCGCGAAACGCGCCCGCAGCCGGCGGATGAGATCGTCGGCGCGGCTGCGCTTGGTCGGACCGACCGCAGCCGTGTTCCATTCGGCCGCTTCGAAATCGTCGACCGCGACGAAGGTCGGCTCGCCGCCCATGGTCAGCTTCACGTCTTGCGCGGCGAGATCGGCGTCGATCTTTTTGCCGAGCGCATCGAGCTTGTCCCAGGCCTCCTCCGAGAAAGGCAAAGTGATGCGCGGCGCCTCGGCGACGCGGGTAACGTTCATATCGAAGGCGAAATCGACCTGCGCCGGCTCGACGGCGCCGGAGATCGGCGCGGCGGCGCGATAATGCGGGGTCGCGCACAGCGGAATATGCCCTTCGCCGCAGAAAAGGCCCGAGGTCGCATCCATGCCGATCCAGCCAGCGCCGGGAATATAGACTTCGGCCCAGGCATGCAGGTCGGTGAAATCGTGATCCGTGCCGCTCGGCCCTTCGAGCGGATCGATGTCGGCGCGCAACTGAATGAGATAGCCCGATACAAAACGCGCGGCGAGGCCGAGATGCCGCAAAATCTGCACAAGCAGCCAGGCCGAATCGCGGCACGAGCCTGAGGCATGCGTCAGCGTTTCCTCCGGCGTCTGCACGCCCGGCTCCATGCGGATCACATAGCGCACCGCTTTCTGCAAATTGGCATTGAGATCGACCAGAAAGGTAATCGTGTGGATCGGGCCTTTTGGCAGGTTCGCGATATAATCGGTCGCACGCGGCCCGAGCGGCTCGACTTCGAGATAAGGCGCAAGGTCCTTTTTGAGCTCGGGTTCGTAGGCGAACGGAAATTGCTCGGCATCGGGTTCGATAAAAAAATCGAACGGATTGATGACGGCGAGTTCCGCCGTGAGATCGACTTCGATCTTCAATTCATTGGTCTTCTCGGGAAAGACGAGCCGCGCCAGCCAGTTGCCGTGCGGGTCCTGCTGCCAATTGATGAAATGCTCCGCCGGCGTGATTTTCAGCGAATAGCTCGCGATCTTGGTGCGGCAATGCGGGGCGGGGCGCAGCCGGATGGTCTGCGGTCCGAGGCCGATCGGACGATCGTAACGATAATGCGTGACATGATGAATAGCGGCCGAGATCGTCAAAGGGCAGGTTCCGATATTGTCGCGGAGGCGCTCTAGCTTAGGAATGTGGCGGATGCCAAGCAATCGCCGCGCCGCGCGACGCCTCGTAACCTCTTGCCGCCTGCCCTTTCGCTAAGCGCCGCGGCACGGATATGGGCACGGACCGCGCTGTCGCCACAATCGGTCGCCATAAGCCTTTCATTGCAAAGGCGAAGGCCGATGAATTTTTTTCGTGTCATTGCCCCCATGCTTTGTCTTGCGGCGGCACTTCTTTGCGGCGCCACGGCATCCGCCACCGCGCCGACCGCGCCGGAACAGACACTGGTCTCGGGCTATAACAGCACCGGCCAACGGCTTTTTCAGGATCTCGCCAAGGCCCCCGACAATATCGTCCTCTCGCCCTATTCGGTCGGCAGCGCGCTCTCCATGGTGCTCGCCGGCGCGCGGGGCGACACGGCCAAAGCGATCGGCGATGCGCTGCAACTAAACCTGTCTCCCGCCGATCTCGCCGATGCGAATGCCGCCCTGATCGCAGACCTCAAATCAGCCAACGACAAGAACTCCGCGGTCCTGAACAGCGCCAATGCGCTCGCCGAAGTGAAACCAGATGTCGTGGACGCCGATTTCCGCAGCCTGCTGCAAAAACACTATGCAGCGGAGATATTCCCCGGCGATCTCAATGCAATCAACCGATGGATCGCGCAGAAGACCTCCGGAAAAATCAGCCATTTGCTCGATAGCCTGCCGGACGGGACCGGATTCGTCCTCGCCAATGCCGCCTATTTCAAAGCCTTTTGGCAATATCCTTTCGATAAGGCCGAGACCGAGAACGGCACCTTCCATCTGACCGCGGTGCGCGATGTTGAGGTGCCGATGATGCACGACGAGGACCATTTCGCACTGGTCAAAGGCAAGGACTTTAAAGCGATCCGCCTGCCCTATCGCTCCGCCGACGAACGGCTTGGCATGATCGTCGTCCTGCCAGACGCCATCGATGGCCTTGCCGCAGTGATCGCCGAACTTGGCCCGAAGCAGCTCGCCGACCTTTTCGCGGACTTCGGCAGCGCGGATTTTGCCGACGTGCAATTGCAACTGCCGCGTTTCCATACAGGCTATCGGGCAAGCCTCGCCGCGCCGCTCGAAAAGGTGGGCATGGGGCCGGCGTTCAACCTGCAGAAGGCAGATTTCAGCGGCATGACCGGGCGGCCGCCCGCGGAACTGCAGGTCGCGATCGCGGACGTGATCCACAATGCCGTCATCGACGTGAACGAGGAAAGCTCGGAAGCGGCGGCCGCAACCGCCGTTCCGATGGCCGCGACGGCGATGGCCCCGGTGAATCAGCCGCCGCCCGAGCCCTTCATCGTCGACCGGCCGTTTCTCTTTTTCATTGTGGATCAGAAAACCGGCGCGGTGCTGTTTCAAGGCCGGATCGTCGATCCGAGGCATTAGCGGACAGCGTCAGCCGCCGCCGGCCCTCGCGCGCAGCCGCGCAAGCAGATCGGCGCCGCCGATTCCGTCTGCCGGCGCGTCATGCGCTTCGATCTGAAAGGCATGGATCGCGTCGCGCGACGCCTGACCGAATTTTCCGTCGAAGGTGCCGTGATAGAGACCGAGTTTCGTCAAGAGCCTTTGGATTTCGATCTTGTCCCTGCGGCTCCAAAGCGTCTGGGTTCTGGGCCACGCCTTATGCAGACCGGGCCGCCCCATAATGCGGTCGCCAAGACAAGCGAGCGACAGCGCGTAGGAATCGGAATTGTTGTAAGCCTTCAAGACCCAATAATTGTCGCTAAGCAGAAAGGCCGGGCCACCGGCGCCGGCCGGCAAAAACAGCGTCGCTCGGCCGCGCGGCAGCGGCGCGCCGTCGGCGCTTTTGACTCCCGCCTCGGCAAAGTCGGCGAAATCGGCATGCAGCGTCTTGAAGCCGAAATCCCGCGGTACGATCACTTCGAGACCCCATGGGAGCGCCGGGTTCCAGCCTGAGGCACGGAGGAAATGTCCGATCGAGGCGAGCGTATCGGCGGGATCGTTCCAGATGTCCGGCGCGCCGCGACCGCGATAGCTCACCGCATATTTAAGATAGGCCGACGGCATGAATTGCGGATCGCCCATCGCTCCGGCCCAGGAGCCGATAAGCTTTGCGCGCGAAAGATCGCCGCTCTGCAGAATGACGAGCGCGCTCAAAAGCTCGTTGACGAAAAGGTCGGTGTCGCGGCGATGAAAGGCGAGCGTGGCGAGCGAGCGAATGACATCCTTGCCGCCGCGATCGCGGCCATAGTCGCTTTCCATGCCCCAGGCCGCGACGAGGATGCCGCGCGGGACGCCATACCGATGCGCGATCTCCGTAAGCGCGTTGGCATGGGCGGCAGCGAGCGTCCGTCCGCGCGTAATCCGCGTCGGCGAGACCGCTTCCTTGAAATAGGTTGAAAGCAGCCGCTCGAATTCCGGCTGCTTGCCGACCGCGACCGGGACGCTGGGGTCTTCGCTCAAATCGGCAAAAGCCTGCTCGAACGTCGCCCGGCTGATGCCCCGCGCCGCCGCCTGCGGCCAAAGACCTTCGAGGAAATTGTGAAACCCGCTTTGATCGGCTTTCGCCGGCGCGCCCGCAAGCGCGCAGAGGAATAGGCAGGCCACCCAGATGCCGAGCTTGGCAGCCAATCGCGTTTTCCGCATGTGCCGGTCGCACGCCTGCATCGCGACCGGTCAGACCTTATGAAAGGTCACGACGACCGCGGCGACCGTCGGACCACCGAGGTTGATGGTGGCGTGTTGCGAACGGCCGCGCGTCACCAGCGACAGCGGCGCCGTAAAGCCGATGCCCGATACAAGTGCCTGGATGACCGGGCCGCGGACGATACCTGTCAACGTGCCGGTGACGCCGCTCGACGCCTCATGCCACGTGCCTGACACTTTTCCGTCGATCTCGGTCACGTTGCTATTGACGTCGATAATATAGCTGTCGCTCGAACAACGCAGAATCTGCCGTAGGCTCTCGCCGGCCGCCGAAACAAAATAAATCGCGCGGCAGCGAAGTCTTTCGCGCGCGCCGCTCACCGTCAGCGTGCCGCTCCCGACCCAATTTCCGGCCAGAGGGGAAAACGGCCCCGCCTCGGATCCGCCGATGCCAAATGCCGCCAGCGCAACAAGCACGGTTGCAAAGCCCAGCGATCTGACACGGCCCATCCGAGCGCCTCCCCGATTGTACGCTGCTCTCATCATGATCGCGATCCCGATCCAGTCAATCGCAAATGTTTCGCGATCATCTTGGGAACGGTCAAGCCAAACGCCGTGGCGATGAAAACCAACGTCGCGCACCCAAGCCTGACGAGGTCGCTACCCCCATTGGCGATGCTACGATTGGGCGGCCTAGCGGCCTATCGGCGCAAATTGGTTCGTGCGACTTCAATCAATTCGTCACCGCGCCCATTGAGCACTGTCCTGAGCGCCCAGAGGCCAAATCCTTTCACCTGCTCGAGACCGATCGTCGGCGGCATCGCCAATTCCTGCGTCGCCGTCGTAACGTCGAGCAGCGCCGGCCCGTCATGCGCCAAGACATTTTTGATCCCGTCTTCAAGATCCGCTGGATCATCCACGCGGACGCCATGAATACCGATGGCGCGCGCCATCGCGGCGAAATCGACGCTCGCCAGGGAGACGCCGGTTTCGAGAAAGCCGGCTGCCTTCATCTCCAGCGCGACGAAGCCCAACGCCTTATTTTGGAAGACGACGATCTTGACCGAGAGCTTGTGCTGCACGAGCGTCAAAAAATCGCCCATCAGCATCGAAAAGCCGCCGTCGCCCGAGAGGCTGATGATCTGGCGGCCGGGGAACGCCACTTGCGCGCCGATTGCCTGCGGCATCGCATTGGCCATCGAGCCATGATTGAGCGAGCCGATCAACCGCCGCCGGCCGTTCATCGTCAGATAGCGCGCCGCCCAGACAGTCGGCGTGCCGACGTCGAAGGTGAAGACCGCATCGTCCGCTGCATGTTCGCTGATCAGTTTCGCGATCCGCTGCGGATGAATCCGCTTGTCGCCCGGTCGCGCGACGGCAAGATCGTCAAGGCCCGCGCGGGCCTTGCGATAATGCGCGAGGCTCTCATCGAGGTGGAAGCGGCCCGGCTTGTTGCGAAGCTTCGGCAAAAGCGCCGCGATCGTCGCGTTGACATCGCCGACGAGACCGAGGTCGATCCGGGTCCGCCGCCCGAGATTTTCCGGCCGTATGTCGATCTGCGCGATTTTGGCCTCGGTCGGATAGAACTGCCGGTAAGGAAAGTCCGTGCCGAGCAGCAACAGCGTGTCACAATCGAGCATGGCATGATAGCCGGAACTGAAGCCGATGAGCCCGGTCATGCCGACATCGAATGGATTGTCGTATTCGACATATTCCTTGCCGCCGAGGGCATGCACGATCGGCGATTTCAGCGTCTCGGCGAGGCGCATCAGCGCGTCATGCGCGCCAGCGCAGCCGCGGCCGCAAAACAAGGTCGTCTTTTCGCTCGCGTTAAGCAGCGCAGCCAATTCGTCGAGATCGTGCTCGCCCGGCACGACAACCGGCGGATTGGTCACAAGCGCCCGGCGCGTTGACGCTGCGCCCGCGACCTCTTTCAGCGCGATGTCGCCGGGAATGACGACAACCGCGACGCCGCGCTGGCCGACCGCAGCCCGGATTGCGGTTTCGATCACGCCCGGAAGCTGGCTTGGATTGGAGACGAGCTCGCAATAATGGCTGCATTCACGGAACAACAATTCCGGATGCGTCTCCTGAAAATAGCCGCGGCCGATCTCGGCGCTCGGGATATGCGCCGCAATGGCGAGCACCGGGACCCGCGAGCGATGACAATCGTAGAGCCCATTGATCAGATGCAAATTGCCTGGTCCGCAACTGCCGGCACAGACCGCAAGCTGGCCGGTGAGATGCGCGTCGGCGCCCGCCGCAAAAGCCGCCGCCTCCTCGTGCCGGGTATGAATCCATTGCATGTCGGCGCGCTTGCGCAGCGCGTCCGTCATGGCATTCAGACTGTCGCCGACGACACCATAGATGTGGCGAATACCCGCGGCATGCAGGCTTTCAATCGCAAGATCAGCGGCCCTATAGGTTGCCATGATTACACCTTCGCTCCGGCACGCGGCGCTGTTCTGCCGGCAACCGATACGGTTAAGCTTCAGATCGACGCTGCCGGCAAACTCGCAACGAAGTTTGACAGAACGGCGACAGCGGCACCGCGCGAGCTTAGCGGCAACGGATCGGCGAAACCAAGAGCGGGGACAAAAAGAACGTTATCGTGAGGCGATCCGCTTGGCACATCGCCGCCTCGTCCGAAGCTTTGCCGGCAGGTCGCTCAAGGCAGGCCGGCTGTCATCGTGCCTCCGGGCCGCTGCACCTCAGAATGACGAGCGATTTGATCCAGCGCAAACCCCCGGATAAAGGAGGTCGTTAATGTCGTCACACGATATTTTATGGGCATAAAGGCGCGGAGGCCATAGACCCGTGAATGACGTTAATCTGGCTCGCGCGCTGCATGTGCTTGCGGTGGTCATCTGGATCGGCGGCGTCAGCATGGCAACGACAATCGTCCTGCCCGCGGTCCGTCGCGGCGATCTTGGCGCGGACCGGCTGAAGGCGTTCCGGGCTGTTGAGCATCGCTTCGTGTGGCAAGCGCGCATTGCGATACTGGTCGTGGGGCTGAGCGGCTTCTATATGATCGTGCGGCAGGATCTATGGGACCGCTTCGGATCGCCGGCATTTTGGTGGATGCACGCGATGGCAGGCGTGTGGGTGTTGTTTGCCCTGATCTTGTTCGTCGCAGAACCGCTCGTTCTGCACAGGTCTTTTCAGCGCTGGGCATCGACGCAACCCGACCGTGCCCTGGCCTGGCTGCAGAAGGCTCATTACTTGCTCCTCGCCCTCGCCGTTGTGACGATCCTCGGTGCCGTCGCGGGAAGCTGGGGTGGCGCTCTTTTCTGAAACCGAAGCAGATCAAGCCGTGAGAATCAGCAGGCCACGTTCGCAACGAATCATCAGCGAGGCAAGCCTATGTCCCCAAGCGCTCCGGATATCCGCTTGAAGCGAGCCTATGACGACCCGAGCCATGAGGACGGCACGCGCGTTCTCGTCGACCGGCTTTGGCCACGCGGACTTCGCAAGGAATCGGCGCAGCTCGCCCTCTGGCTGAAGGAGATCGCACCGACGCCGGATTTGCGTCGCTGGTTTAGCCATGATCCGGCGCGTTTCGACGAGTTTTCGCGTCGCTACCGCGCCGAACTGGCGGCGAATAAGGATACGGTGGGGCGCCTCGATGATCTCTTGAAACGCGGCCGCGTGACCTTGCTCTATGCCGCGAGCGACACCGCCCACAATCATGCGCTTGTTCTGGCCGATTTTCTGCGCACGCACTGGCGAAGCCATGCAAGTTAACGGCTTTCGCTTGCCATCGATCGAGACTGTTAGGAAGACTCCAAATTTGTTAGGGATGCCCAGATGAATGATGAATTCCGTAGCGCGCACGAACGCCGCGCGGCCATGATCGAGACAGTAAAATCGACGACCGGGATTGATGAACGGATGATCGAAATGCTCGTCCGCGCCTTCTATGCCCGCGTCCGTCAAGATCCGCTCATCGGGCCTGTGTTTGACGCCCGCATCGCCGATTGGGAACCGCACCTGCAGCAAATGTTCGCCTTCTGGTCATCGCTGACGTTGCAAAGCGGACGATACCACGGCCAGCCGATGGCAAAGCATCTGCCCCTGCCTGTCGATGCGCAGCATTTCGACCGCTGGCTCGCCCTCTTCGAAGAAACGGCGCGCGATCTCTGTCCACCGGCCGCCGCCGACCTTTTTATCGACCGCGCGCGCCGCGTCGCGGAAAGCTTGGAACTTGGCATTGCCGGAGCGCGCGGCGTTTTTCTGCGCAAGGGGGAGCGCTATCAACGCGCGTCATGAAACCCGGCTCAGCTAAGAAATCTCCTACCGGCGCGCGAGCTTCCGCGGATCGATTGAGACAATCGCCCGCCGGCCCCCAATGCTTACAAGACGGGATCGCCGAAAGCATCGACCACGAACGACCGTTCGCTCCTCTCGGCTGCGTCGAGAGGTTCAATTCTGACCTCGTCATAGCCCCCGAGAAGAGGTTCGACCAATATCTGGAGACGCGTGCGCAAACGGTAGAACTCCTCCCAATCCGGCGAGCCCATTTCTGTTGCGAGCGGCGTATAGACGGTGAGAATGCGCTTGGATTGACCGTCTATGTCGATCTTCGCACGCGCAATATGGGGGATACGAAGTTCAATCATCGCGGCTCGCTGCCCCTGCATGCCAAATCGACGAGCGGGATTGCTAAAGGTTCCGCAGCGTTTATTTTATGGTTTATACCGGGTTAGGACGCAGAGGCACCTTTGCGGAAAATGCAACTGCAAATCATATCGACCATCGCTAAAATAACAGAATCCGGATATTCTTTTTTCTTTTTTTAATCGCCTCGCGACATAATGAGATGTCAGCCGACGTCCAGGAACGGACATGATCCCCAAGGACTTGCGCGTGCCGACCCTGATGGTTTTCGCGATAGGCGCGCTGTATTCGCTTGCGCTGCCCGCGCTTCGCGTCCCGCGAGAAGTCATGCAGGCGACGCGGCTTCAGCAATGGACTGACGCGACGACGCCGGAGGCGAAAGCAAAGGCGCAAGCCTTCACCGAGTGTCTGAACTCTGATCCGTGCATCGACAAGAAGGGCGAATGCACCCCGTCGGAAGCGGATATACGGCGCTCGCTTTACATCGAAGCGGCGTGCGAGCGGATCTATTGTCCCGCAGGTGGTCATTTGACCGACGAAGGCTGCGTGCGCTGATAGCGCTGAACGATCGATGACAACGGCATATCGCTAAAATTTGACCGTCGCCATCCACACCCCCGAAACTATGGATTTCTAACATCGACGGGCCAGGCAACTCATGTGAGCCGACTTGAGGTTTCCCATGCGCGAACTGCGGAGAGTTGACGTCGCTTATACGGAAGGCCATTGGTTTGCCGACATCAAGCACGCCAATGAGCCGATCGATTGCGGCAGCCTTCAAGAGCTGATCGACGCCATACAGCAGACGCGGCCGGAAGAAGCGCTGTTATTCATCGTCGATCAAACAACACTCGATTGTTTCGAGGACGCAGCCTGGGAATTTTTGCGCGCCGGTAAAAATTTCAACGGATCGCTGCTCATTTCTTCGGTGCAGGAATTCTAGGCTGCAGAGAGGACACGCCCCGTTGCGTTCCGGGCACCGCATCCCTCAGTGAGAGATGAACAGCGGTACAGTTGACGTTTCAAGAAAATTGACGGTCACGCCTCCAAGAAAATATTCCCGCCATCGAGAATGACCGAACGCGCCCATGACGGTCAAATCCGGCCCGACGGTCCGGACAAAGGCTTGAAGGGTCTCTCCAATGTCGGAACTGGCCGGCAATTCCGACAACCTCAACGAGCCGCGACAATGGCGGCTGAGATGTGCGGCCAAATCCGCACCCGCCGCCGTTTCCTTCGATTCTGTGCTGACGCAGGCGATGTCTATAGTCTTGGCTCGCTTCAAAAACGGTATCGCATCGCCGACAGCACGCGCGGCCTCGCGACTTGCGTCCCATGCCACGACCACATGTTCGAACGAACATCCCGAATCCCATTCCGGCGGAATGATTATGATCGGGCGCCCCGATTCAAACAAAAGGCTTTCGAAAATACTTTGCGATGTCGCCAACGTGCCGACGGGCTTGGGAAGGACGATGACGTCTTTCGTGCGCGCGATATTCAGAAAATTTTCACGCATTTGCGCAAGGGCCGCATTGACGACCCGACAATCTGCCGTAATGCCAGCCAGACGAGCCCCCACCTCGATTTGATTCATCTCGGAAGTGGCTATTCGTCGCCTTTCCGAATTCACCTGCTCGAGCAGTCCGCCAATTTCGGCGACGAGCCGCCCCGAAGGGATATCGAGCGCGATCGTTGCGATATCGACAGTAAGATGCGCGCCTTCTTGGCTGCAGAGTGTGTTGGCGTAATATACCGCAGCGCGAGAGATGGGATCTTCTTCTACTACGATGTTGAGATAAACTGACCTCAACCGCGAGTCTAATTGCTCTCCGTCGAATGAGTTCATCAAGCGCCCCAATTTGTTTTCGCAAATCTCTCTTTGGCTAGCGAATTCGTCCTATCATTCCATGATATGAATCAATTCTCGGCGATGCGCTTGCCGAAAGCGGCGCCTGGCCATTAGACGCAACGGCCAGGCGCAGAGTGAGAACGTCTTCTGAATTTAGCCAGCCGCATGCTGCGCCTGGAGTTCGACCGCCGAGGAATTTGGCGCATCTCCGGAGGGGCGATGAGTTATTTCGCATGCACCGCACATTGCACGACGGCACGGTTTGCGAACGTCGACCGACAGGAATGATCCACGGCCGGTGCAGTCAAGTTGGCGAACGCGATCAACATAGCGAAGCCAGCAACGACCACGGCGAAGATCGCATGGACGGAAACCTCGTGAGCGTGGCTTCCTGACATCGTCAAAACAGATTTCATTTTTACCTCCAATTCTGGAATGACAGCCAGAACGTGGAGGTCGAAACATAAAAATTCGATCGGGGTGGAAGAGACCGAAAATAAAAAATGCATAGCATCGAGTCTGATGTTCTTTGGTTCGTCCGCGATGGCACACGCGACCGCAACAGAGGCGATGTTGCCTCGTCCCGAAACCCCATTGATGCACCGAGGATGGCGGCGCATTGGTCTTGCGCTCTGCGTGGATACGTTACCGTCCGCTAACGTGCTCGATAAAAGCGAGACGCCGGCCGCCGCAATGCAGCATCAAAGTCACTTGAATAAAATTTTCCCCGTGCTATCGGGACTCGGAATCGACATTTTATCTTGGCATTTTTTTTTTGGGATACTTGGCACGGATGAAACTTTCCATCGACTTGAGACATATTGCGAAGGCCGACTTGGACGTAAGCGAAACCGGGCGGCGGGTGCTCACTGTCTATACGCCGCTTTCGATAGTCTCCGGCTCTGCGGATTTTGATCAGTTTCGTATCTTGCAGGCCGAATTATTGCGCTTTCTGGAGCCCCTGGTCGAATACGATGAGATTAGGATTCGATCGTTGCGGCCCGAAGAGGCAGCGGACCCGGTAGTTTTGCGCACGGGCCGCGACAAACGCCCCGGGCGAAGCTGGCTTTAGCAGAACGCGCCTGTCTTTTCAGGTCGGTGACGGCATCAAAAGAGAAGGATCCCTCCTGGAAAGGGACCGTCTGTGCGGTGGTCCTGAGAAAGTCAGGCTGATCATTCGTCCTGCATGCTCCCACACCCTGCCAAGATAAAGGCAGGCCCCAATTGACAAAGATCAACGCAAGCGGCGCTCTGTCTTCAAAACTCAAAAGGGGCCGTTCCGAAGCGGAGTCGTAAAGATCAATGTCCGAAACCTCCTGGCTCAGGCTTGGGATAGCGGTCGCACTGGGGCTGCTTATCGGACTTGAGCGCGAGAGAAGCAAAGGCGTGGGGCAAGCGCGCCGAGCGGCGGGCGTGCGCACCTTCGCTCTTGCGACATTGCTCGGCGCGCTTTCATTTTATGTTGGCGGCATTTTTTTGTTGGTCGCAGTCGTGTTGGCTATCGCCGCTTTCTCCGGCCTGTCCTACTCGCTCAACCGCAACGACGACCCTGGGTTGACGACAGAGGTCGGCTTGGTATTGGCGCCCGTGATCGGCGGTTGCACTATGATCGATCCGGTCTTGTCCGCTGCAACGGCAGCCGTTGTTGCCGTATTGTTCGCGGCGAAGGCGCCGCTGCATGCCTTTATAAGCGGCGTATTGACCGAAGCCGAGATGGTCGACGGGCTCATTTTCGCCGTCGCAACCTTAGCTATTTGGCCGCATTTGCCCAATCGCTACATGGGGCCGTTCGACGCACTCAATCCGCACAATATCTGGCTTCTGTTCGTATTGATGCTCGCGATCAGCGCCTCGGGCTATATCGCAGCACGGGTGTTTGGCACGCGTTACGGGTTGGCACTCGCCGGCCTTGCATCTGGCTTCGTTTCGAGCACCGCGACAATTGGATCTATGGCGGGGCTCGCCGCGCGTTCTCCGGCAGCGCTTGATGCCGCCGTCGCCGGTGCGGCCTTTTCGAGTGTGGCTACTCCGATACAACTGGCGTTGCTTCTTTTCGCCATCAGCAAGCCTGATCTGCGCGTTATGGCGCCGTCGCTCTTCGCTGCCGGCCTTGCCGCGCTGATCTATGCGTTTTTCTTCGCGTTTCGTGCGCCGCGGACAAAGGATGATCTTGCATTGGGGCGGGAGCGCCCTTTGCGCCTGATGACCGCCTTAAGTCTGGTGACGACGATCGCCGGGATGATGTTGCTCACCGCATTTCTCAAGAGCCGTTTCGGCGATGCCGGCGTTCTCGCGGGCGCCGCTGTGGCTGGCCTGATCGACGCTCATTCTGCAGCTCTTTCGGTCGCCTCTTTGTCGGCCTCCGGAAGACTGGAGGCTCACCTCGCGTTATGGCCCATCCTCATTGCTTTCACGACCAATGCGCTCTCGAAAATCGTCGTCGCTGCCACCACCGGCTTCGGCCGTTTCGCAATTCGGCTTATCCCGGGCATCGTGATTTCGACCGCGGCCGCATGGCTCGCTGGATGGCTTGTCCCGGTCTAGAAATTTGCAATGTCGTCGTTTGGTTGGGGTGGACTGTTAATTAGAATTATTCTAAATAGGGTTATGCGCTACGATTCAAAAACGATCGCCCTCCACTGGGCAACGGTCGCCCTTGTTCTCATTCTTTGGACCATCGGACAAACCGCCGATATGCTCCCCCGTGGACCATGGCGGGGCGCTTATTGGTCGTTGCACTTTTTCCTAGGCTTCGTTTTCGTCGCCGTCCTGCTCCTGCGCATTTTCTGGCGCAGCGGTCGAGGAACGCGGCTACCGCCGGCGGATAAAGGCATTCTCCGCACGCTCGCGATCAGTACGCACTATCTTCTCTATGCATTGCTCGTCATCGTCGCGCTTCTCGGGATTGCCAATGCGTTCGCGCATGGCGTTTCGATATTCGGTTTGATCAAGCTGCCGCGTTTGGCTGACCATGCCGTCGCCGAGTCGCTCACCGACATCCACGGACTGGCTGCAAATGGTTTGCTTGCCATCGCTGCACTTCATGCGGCGGCCGCCTTGGTGCATCATTACCTTTGGCGCGACAGCGTTCTCGAACGGATGATGCCGGGAGATGCTTCGCGCCTCAAATGACGAAGCGGGGTTTCTGCCGTGCCCAATCCGACACTAAACTTTCATGAACGCCGGGCCTTTGGCGTCCTGCTGACTTCATTTCGGAGCCTCACTTGATGCAAGCGTCGCGCGAGCAGCATCTGATCGCAAGAATCGGCTGGTTACGGGCCGCCGTGCTTGGCGCGAACGACGGGATCATATCGACGGGAAGCCTCATGTTGGGCGTCGCCGTAGCCGCGACATCGCCCGGACAGATTTTCCTCGCCGGCCTTGCGGGTTTGGTGGCGGGCGCCATGTCGATGGCCGCCGGCGAATTCGTCTCGGTCAACTCGCAAAGCGATACGGAGAAAGCCGAGCTCAAACGCGAAAGCGAGGAGCTGGCCGAAAATCCTGAATTCGAAAAAAACGAGCTGGCCCAAATTTACGTCGAGCGTGGGCTCTCGCCCGAACTCGCACAGCAGGTCGCCGCGCAATTGATGGCGAAGGATGCCCTCGCGGCCCATGCGCGGGACGAGTTGGGAATGACCGAAGTGAGCGAAGCGCGACCGCTTCAAGCGGCCCTCGCCTCGGCAGTTACCTTCGCCGCTGGGGCTGCCATCCCCTTCATCACGGCGCTGCTCAGTCCGCCGCACGCCGTCCTCTATCTGATTCCGGCGGTGTCGATCGTCGCGCTGGCCGCATTGGGGGCGCTCGGCGCCAAGCTTGGCGGCGCCGCGATTCTAAAGCCGACAGCCCGGGTTGCTTTCTGGGGCGCGTTCGCCATGGCGGTTACGGCCGGCGTCGGTGCGCTTGTCGGACATTCGGTATAGATTCGCGGACGGCCGAAGCTGTCGTACGGCGCCGCCGGAAAGCCGGGTTGCGCCGCCTCCGCTTTTTGATCCGCCATTCGCGGTTATTTCCATTCGCGGCTATTTTCAATGCGGCAGTGTCCGATTGGATATCATGCAACGCGCCGAGACAATTGCCTCCCATTCTCAATCAAGCCAATAGATCGGATAGGTTTCGGTCCCCAGGTAATAACCGCCGAGCCCGATCGTCGATCTGCGGCGCACCGTGCGGCTGCCGAGATCATAATATTCGTCCATTTTAAGATTGGCTTCCCGGGCCGCGATCTCCTGGGCATGTCAGGTCTTCAATGCCTGCATCATGACGCGGTCAGTCGCGATCGCCTCGATGGCAGCGTTGCTCTGGTGCTCGTTCATGATCTGCACCTTCCTCTCGAGGATGTCGCATGACCGATCGTCGTATGGGGCGTTCGCTGGGGAGCTATTCGCGGCCTTCAGCACGAATTGCGCCTTCGTCCCGTTGGCAAAGGTCAGCACGAGGGTAACAGGCAACCTCTCGATGTTTTGGGCCCATACGCACTGATCTTGCACCTGGAGATAGACGTTGCTGCATTCAGGGCCCGCGCAGGGCGGTTGCGGCTCGATTGCCGCTGGAGGGACGGGAGGGGCCTGCGCCGCCGGCGCAGGAGTCGCAATAAGCCCGGGAATGAGGCAATCCGTTTCATCATAACCAACCTCGCAGCCCCGATCTGCCGTCAGATGTCATGCTGAGTGAAGCGGCGGCACGTCGCTCATTGGTTCTACGCGGAGCAGAAGCTTGCCGGCAGCCCCCGATCGGATACTGGCGCGCCCCCGCTGGGCCCCATTCCCTTTTATAAAGCCAGCTCAAGCCTCGCAGGTGATCATTTCACTTCGAAAAGATGCTCGGCCCAACTATACTGGACGGAAAAAATTGGGAGGTTGTCGTGGACAATAGTTTCGACCGATGGGTCACAAAATTTCCTTTTGTAAAGAAGCTTAGCGACGAAGATTTCGCAAGGATCGCAAGCGTCACGAGTTTTGCCAAGCTCTATCCAGGACAGATCGCGTATCAAGAGGAATGGGAATGCCCTAACTATATTATGTGTGTTGATGGCCGCACCCGGGTGTTTAAGACTAACCCATCTGGGCGCGAAGTTCTCATCTACAAGGTGGAGGGCGGCGGAACGTGCATGCTGACGACCCAATGCCTCCTCTCTGGCAGCAATTTTCCTGCAGAAAGCGTTGCGGAGGAGCCGACCGAATTAGCGGTCCTCCCAAAGGCTCATTTCCATAACTTCATGTCAACGATCCCTGAATTTCGGGATTTTGTGCTGACCGACTACACGCGACTCCTAGGTTCAGTCTTTTCGCTTATTGATTCCGTTGCCTTCTCGACAGTCGAACAACGGTTGGCGCGCCGTATTCTTGTGGATGCGGGAGAAAGCCGAACAATCGAAAAAACTCATCGTGAACTGGCTGCCGACATCGGTAGCGTTCGAGAGATTGTCAGCCGTCATCTCGGCGATTGGGAGCGCAGCGGATGGGTCAGGAGTTCGCGCGGCAAGTTGGAGATTCTGGATAGACGAGCGCTGGCTTCGCGCGAGTCGGCTCATTAGCATTTAAAATGGACGCGCCGACTCTTGCGTATTTCTTTGGCTTGGTGACTTTGGTTACCGACACGAAGTCGTATTGCTGCGAAACTGAATCTTCATTGGAAAAACAGCTTCGGAGATCGAAGATGAAAATGATTCCGGTTGCATCCGCAATCGCGGCAGTCACGTTGCTAGGGTTTACGGGCGTAGCGCTTGCTGTGACTGGAGAGTTTGGTGGCATGTGTACGGAAGGTTTAGCGCAGCATCAAAAAGTGCAGACTGACTGTTCCGTCTACGCGACTTACAACGGCAAGACCTACTGCTTCGGCAACCAGAAGGCGGAATTGACCTTCTTCCAAGACCCCGCCGGAAACCTCGCAAAGGCTGAAGCTTTCTACAAGGAGATTAGCAAGTAACGTCTGCAATGCGCTGTAGTCGATTACGCTTCAGCCAAAAGCCCCGCCCATGCGACCGAGCGGGGCTTTGAATTTTCCTACATACCGCCACGGCTGCTACGCGTCGTCTGATGC
>NZ_CANSHK010000034.1:0-40214 GCF_947646745.1 uncultured Methylovirgula sp.
CCGGTCTTGCCGCCGACGGAGGAATCGACCTGCGCCAGCAGCGAGGTCGGCACCTGAATGAAACGCATGCCCCGGCGCACGCTCGCCGCGGCGAAACCGGCGAGGTCGCCGACGACGCCGCCGCCTAACGCGACGACCAGGTCGCCGCGCTCGAACCGGCCGGCGAGGATCCCGTCGCAGACTTTCTCGAACATCGCATAGGATTTCGATTCTTCGCCGGGAGGCACGACGATGCTCTGGTGGCGGATGCCGGCTTGCGCCAGCGAGGCCGCAACGGCCGGCAGATGCGTCTCCGCCACATTTTGGTCGGTGACAATCACGACCGCGGCGCCGGGCGCGAGCCGGGCGGCATGGGCGGCGATCTCGGGCAGGATCGCTTCGCCGATCAAAATGTCATAGCTGCGCCGTCCAAGCGCGACGTTGACCCGGGCGAAGACCGCGGGCTTGTCCTGCACGATGCTCATCGCGCCGTCCTCCGGGCTTTCGGCGCAAAGATATTGCTGCAATGTGACGAGCAAATCCTCGACGACTGAATCATGCGGTCCGTCCTGCGAAATGATGGCGATGTCAGCTTGGGCATAGACCGGATTGCGCTCCTCCATCAATTTCCTCAGCACGCCCTCGGGATCGGCATTTTGCAGAAGCGGCCGATGGTTGCGCTTGCGCACGCGCCGCCAAAGCACGTCGAGATCGGCCTTAAGCCAGATGGAAATGCCGTTTTTTTTGATTCGCGCGCGCGTTTCCTCGCTCATGAAAGCGCCGCCGCCGGTGGCGATCACGCGCGGGCCGCCGGTCAGCAGCCGCGCCATCACGCGGCGTTCGCCATCGCGGAAATAGGATTCGCCATAGCGGGCGAAAATCTCCTGGATCGAGAGGTCGGCTGCCCGCTCGACCTCGAGATCGGAATCGACGAATTCAAGCCCGAGGCTCTGCGCCAGCCGGCGGCCGATGGCCGACTTGCCCGACCCCATGAGGCCGACGAGAACGAGCGAGCGCTGCCCGAGCGCCGCGGCGACGGCGGCAGCGCGCGCGCTCTGCGGCGCACCCGGGCTTTCCTCGTAGATGGATTTTATCCCGCTGGTCATTTTCTTGCTGTATCACGGCCGCCGGGCCGTTTTAAGCGGTGACCGCCGTGGCTGCGCTGCGCTCGCGGCGCCTCCATAGGTCTATAATACGCGGCAGAATTTGCCGAATCGCCCCGGAGCTTGGCTTGCCCAGCCTTTTTCGCTTTCTGCTGATGATCGCTTTCCTGGCCGGACTGGTCTATGCGGGCATGGTGGCGCTCGCCACTTTCGTCACGCCTGTGCCGCACGAAATCGTTCAGACCGTGCCGCCGGCGCGCCTCAACCAATAGGGCTGCGGCATGGCGAAGGCGAACCCTGCCGAGGCCTTTCTGGACATGCTGGCCGCCGAGCGCGGCGCCGCCGCCAATACGCTCGATGCCTACCGGCGCGATCTCGGCGATTATCACGACTTTCTCGTCGATGCGGGCAAAGCCCTCCACAATGCCACGACGGACGACATCAAGGCCTATCTGCGCCGACTGAAAAGCCGCGGCTTTGCCGCTTCCTCGAGCGCCCGGAAGCTCTCGGCGATCCGGCAATTGCACCGCTTTCTTTACGCCGAAGGCCTGCGCGGCGACGATCCGGCGGCGATCCTCGAAGGGCCGCGGCGGGCGCCGGCCCTACCCAAGATCCTTTCGGTCGAAGAGGTCGAACGATTGCTTGCCGCGGCGCATAGGGCGATCGCGGAAGCGCCGGAACAATCCCCGGCGCGGCTTGCGGCGGCGCGTATCGCCTGCCTGCTTGAACTGCTCTATGCCACCGGCTTGCGCGTCTCCGAACTCGTGGCGCTGCCCAAAACCGCGGCAAAACAGGCCGAACCGCTGATCCTGGTGCGCGGCAAGGGCGGCCGCGAACGGCTGGTGCCTTTGTCCGAGCCGGCCCGCCGGGCGATTTCCGTCTATCGCGGGCTTCTGGCGGCGGCGGGCGAGGCGGACGGCGCTTGGCTCTTCCCGGCCGACAGCCGCAGCGGCCATTTGAGCCGCCAGGTGTTCGCGCGCGATCTCAAGGCCGTCGCGGCGCGGGCCGGCATCGGCGCAGCGCGCGTCAGCCCGCATGTGCTGCGTCATGCCTTCGCGAGCCATCTTTTGCAGAATGGCGCCGATCTCCGGGTCGTCCAGGAACTGCTCGGCCATGCCGATATTTCGACGACGCAGATCTATACGCATGTGCTCGATGCACGCATGAAGGCCATGGTGCGCGACCTTCACCCGCTCAACGAGCGGTAATGCGGAGCATTTATGCGGCGGCAGCCTGCCCCGGCGCGGTCCAGCGATCCAAAAACGCGTCCGTCCAGCGCGCCACCGGGGCATCGTGGCGATGCCAGCCTTCAAGGTGGAGATGCGGCGGCTGGGCGCCCGGAGCGCCCAGCTTGTCGGCCCCCTTCACCGTCCAACGGCACATCATGTCGTAGGTGACTTCCGGGTGGAACTGCAGCCCATAGGCCGCCGCGCCATAACGAAAGGCCTGCGCCTCGAAGTCCTCGCCCGTCGCCAGCAGCACCGCCCCGCACGGCAGGTCGAAACCCTCGCGATGCCATTGATAGACCTGGCTGGGGAAGGGGCAGTCGCAGACGCCATGGCCGTCGGCCGTCGGTTCGATCGGATAATAGCCGACTTCGACTTTGCCTTGGGGATGAGCATAGACGCGGTGGCCGAGATGGCGCGCCAGCATTTGCGCGCCGAGGCAGATCCCGAGAAACGGCTTTTCCTCGCGCAATGGGACTTTGATCCAGTCGATCTCGCTGCGCAGCCAGCCGTCCTCGTCATTGGCGCTCATCGGGCCGCCGAAAATGATGGCGCCGGTGTAATCGGCGAGCGTCTCGGGCAGCGGATCGCCGAAGCGCGGCCGGCGGATGTCAAGCTCGAACCCGCGCGCGTTCAGAAGGCGGCCGAGCCGCCCGGCCGAGGAATCTTGCTGATGCAGGATGACGAGAATCCTGGCGGTCTCTGATGAAGTCTCTGGCATGGAGCGCGAAATCTGCCGGGTAGACATCATTGTCCGAAAATGATCGGCAAGACTAAGGCAGGCTTTCCTTTGCCGAAGTTAATGCCGGTGACCACGGCCCAGCAAATGCCGTGCCTGCGGCCACTTCCGCGGCGACGCGCTGGCGCAGCCGGACCCGATCCTGCGGTGAAACGCCGAGGAGGTCGGCGATCCGCGCGACAATGCTTTCTTCGACTTCCGACACCGTGCCGTCGGCGAAGGCGATCTCCCACATCATGGCGATCACCGTCTGCCGCCCGTCCTGATCGAGGACATTGGTCAAGGCATGGGTAAAATGATAGAAATCAACGGCTTGCCGATCCTGTGCCTCGGCCAGCTGGATAAGCCGCGTCGTCGTCTCGGCATCGAGGCCGAAGCGTGTTTCGACGAGTTGGCGCAGCCGCCGGCGCTCTGAATCCGCCACCGTCCCGTCGGCGCCCGCCAAATGGATGAGCAGCGCGACGGCGGCGAGGCGAAAATCGTCGGGCGAGAAATCGCGCCGCCCCGGCGCGCCGGTCAATTCGGCGACGAAAGTCTTCAGAAGGTCGAACATGGCTGTCCTTTGGTCAGCGCAGGGGCAGGCAGGTCCAATCGCCGTGGATGCCCGCATAGAGGCGGTGCTCGGCATGCTGCCAGCGCAGGCAGTCGCGGCGCGACGGGAAGCAGAGCTTTTCGTCACGCCAATCGACGAGCGCCGCCGGCGCGTTCGGAACATAGGTGGCGTTGCCGCCCGAAAAATGCCCGTACCAAACCGAGCGCCAGGGCAGCAGGCGGGCGTCACAAGCAACGCCATCGCCGAAAATTGCCGGCTTGCCGATGTCGGTGCCGGCGGCTTGTGCGCCGGGGAGCGCCAAAAGCGAAAACGCAAGGACGAGGGGGAAGCGCATGGAGGGATCCGCGGCGAGAAACGATGTGAGATGACTATAGTCGCGGCGCTGCGGCTTGATAACCCCCGGGCAGGCGCAGAACCGCACGCTGCTAGGTGCGGATCGACTCGTTCCGGATCGCGGTGCGCATGAAATAGTACAGCAAGACGACGCCACAGAGCGCGAACAAGCCTTCAAGGATGTGGCTCGTCAACGGCGAAAGCTGCAACAGGCCGCCGACCGCCCAACCGGCAGCCCATGACGCGCCGACCATCTCGGTGCCGACGAGAATGCCGACCGCGATGAGGGTCGAGACATGCAACCAGTTGATTGAGCTGCGTTCCGGCAAAGCTAACCCCGTCCGCGCCGTCGATTTTCAACGACCCGTGGCATAAACCATCGCCTTGCCTCGGACAAGTCCGCCGCTCTCACGCAGCGACCGTACGGTCCTGACGGCAGGTGCGCGCCGCGCACGCTGCATGTCGATTTTGGACCGCTTTACATGCGCGCCGATTGCCCCGCTGCGCGCGATCAGTTCTTCACAGGCTGCTTCGGGCCGCCGTGCGAGGCGTGACCGCCTTTGCGGCCGGCTTCCGAGGCGAGCTGATGGTTCTGCGAGAAGCTGCGCTTGTTCGGGCTGACGCTCTGGCCGCCTTTGCGGCCGGCCTGCGCCGCGAGCAGCGGATTCTGCGAGAAGCTGCGCTTCTCATGCGGGACGCTTTCGCCGCCCTTCCGCGCGATCGCGCGCTGTTTCTCGGGATCCATGGATGCGAAACCGCGCGTTGACGATCTCGTTGGCATATCAGTGGAATTGCTCATGCATCACCCTCTTTTTTGGCTAGGTCCGGGGAGAAACGCACCGTCGCGACGAAGGTTCCCAGCAAATGGTTCACGTTCCGGGTCGGTCGGGCGTCGCCGTTAGCGTTAAATTCGACTTAATTGATCGCGGCGCGACGATTTTGCTGTCATCGGCGTTATGTATGCAGGGGGATCGGAACTAGAGGAGAAGACCATGACAGACCTGAAGTCGGTCGAGGAAAAAGCCACCGCCGATTTAACCGCCGATCTCGCCGCCCTGCGCGACGACATTTCCAAGCTTTCAGCCTCAGTGCTTGAACTCGTTCAACAACAAGCCTCTACGGCAAAAAGCCATGTGCTCGGCGCGGTTGACGGCGCGCGACAGAAATTTGCCGACCAATCGGCCGATGCCAAAGACCGCCTGGGCGCGCTCACGACGGATCTCGAAACGACGATCGAGCGCAATCCATTCACCGCAATCTTCGCGGGCGCGATCGCCGGATTTCTGATCGGCATTTTGGTGCGTCCGAGCCGATGAACGCATTTCTGGCGCGTCAATTACGCGAAATCACCACCGCGCTCGAAGTCACCGGCGGCCGGCTCCTCGTCAGCGTCGTTTTGGCGCTGCTGGCGCTGCTGGCCCTGTTGGCCGGCCTCGCCTTTTTGGCGGTGGCGCTGTTTCTGAAAATCGCGGCGCTGGCGGGGACGCTTTATGCGGCTTTGGCCGTCGGCGGCGCTTTTATCGTGATCGCGCTGCTTGCACTCATCATCCTGCGGCTCCGCCGCCCTGCCGCACCGCCAGTGCCCAAACCCCTGCCGGTCGAAGTGGAAAAGGCTGAGCGGCGCGCGGCTTTCGCCGCCAATGTCGACGAAACGATCGCGCCGGTGCTGGATGCGCTCCACAACGCCAACATGAAGCCCGAGGAACTCGCGCTGCGCGTCGGTGCGGAGCTCAGCAAGCAGACAGGCGCCTTCGGCCTCATTGCCCTCGCCGTCGCGGCGGGCTTCGTCGTCGCCCGCCAAATCGCCGGCGGAAACAAGCATGCCGGCGAAGATAACGCGAAGCCGTCTTAGGCCTTTTGGGCCTCGTCGGGCGTCGGATTCGTCCGAAGCCCGCTTGGCCTTGCGTTGCCGCGGCTCAGACGAGGGCCGCTCGCGCCTCGGGCGGAATCTTGCGATGCGATCGCCGGTCGAAGAAGAGAGCCTGACTGATCACCGCCTTCAGGCTGTCGACGCCGAATGGCTTGGTGATGAGAAAGGCGGGTTCCGGCGGAGTGCCGGTGAGGAAGCGCTCCGGATAGGCGGTGATGAAGATCACGGGCATCGAGAAATCGTTGAGGATTTGATTGACCGCGTCGAGACCCGAGCTTCCATCGGCGAGCTGAATATCGGCGAGGATCAGGCCCGGCGTCGAGCTCTTCGCCGCCTTGACCGCTTCGTCGCGGGTCCGAGCAATCGCGACGACCCGATGCCCCAATTCCTCGACCAGCATCTGGATGTCGATGGCGATCAGCGGCTCATCCTCGATGATCAGCACGTCCGTGCGGATCTGTCTGGAAATCTCCTTGCCGGCGCGATCGACGAGATCGGCGGCTTCCTCCGCCGAACATTCGAGAACGCGGGCGACTTCGGCCGTGTCGAAACCCTCGAGCGAACTCAGCAAAAAGGCGACGCGCGGCTGCAGCGGGATGGCTTCGAGGTTGCGCTGCGCGCCTTGCTCGTCCGCCGAGGAGACTGCCGGCTCGACATAGTCGTTAACCGGCATCGATTCCCAAACCTTGAGGAACAGCCGATAGAGGGCGACGCGCAAATCTGCGGTGTCGGCAAAGGCGCCGGGCTCGGCCACGACAGCTTCCAGAGTTGCGAGGACGTAGGCGTCGCCGCCCGCCTGCGTTCCGGTCAAGGCCCGCGAAAACCGCCGAAGATAAGGGACATGCGCGGAAATCGCTTTTGAAACGGACATTTTTCGCTGCTCCCGTTGGATCACGATGCTATCGGATCGATCGAAGGCGGGGTTCGTCCCCGATGGATCCAAATCCTAAGCGCAATCGATTCTAGAGACTAAAGCGGGCTGGCGCGAAAATGGGCACCGCTTCGGCGCATCCCGCTCTCAAGTCGCCCCCAACCTAATGCTTGGGAAGAAATATGGTTCCCAGTGAGGAACCTTCACGGAGACACTGCGTTGTATGTGCGGCGAACTAAAGCCTACGTAAACCCCTTTGTTTCTCAAACAATTCGCTCATGTATAACGCGTATAAAGAAACGAGAAAATAGCCTGTTCAGGAACCCAGGCCGAAGTGCCCGGCGTCGCGCGGTTTTTTCCGCGCATGGGCAGAGTGATGACAATGGATTCAGACGAAAAGCAGCATAGGGCCACCAAAGTGACGAAGCCCATAGAACTTAAGCCAAAAAGCATGGGGTCGCCGGGGTTGCGGCGGGCCGAAATTGCACGGCCTTCGGCGGACCTGGCCGAGCCATTGCCTGGCCAGGAGACGAAGGGTCTCGCGGGCGTCAGCATCTTGCCGGTGTCGCGGCGGCGCAAGGGCGCGCCCAAGCCGGAGATCGCCGAGCAGATCGGCCACCGGCTGGCTTCGGTCTATAACGCGGTTCTCTCGCAGCCGATCCCGGATCGTTTCCTCGATCTTCTGGCCAAGCTCGAATCCGGCGACCAGGACGTCATGCCGGGCGAGAAATCCGCGAAGAAGGAGCGGAAGTGAAGGGCGTGCCGAGCGACCATGTAAACCGGCCGACCCAGGCCAGCGCGCAGATCAAGGCGGACCTCATCGCGGTCATTCCCAACCTGCGGGCCTTCGCCGTGTCGCTGTGTGGAAATCCCGACCGTGCCGATGATCTCGTGCAGGAAACCCTGGTCAAGGCCTGGGGCAACCTCGACTCGTTCGTCGAGGGCACCAATCTGCCCGCTTGGCTCTTCACTATTCTGCGTAATTTTTACTATTCCGAGTATCGCAAGCGCCGCCGCGAGGTCGCCGATCCGGATGGCGCGATCGCGACGCGGCTGGCGACGGCCCCGGCGCAGAACGGGCATATGGATTTGCGCGATCTGCACCAAGCCTTGCAGCAATTGCCGAACGATCAGCGCGAGGCGTTGATTCTGATCGGCGCATCGGGGCTCTCCTACGAGGAAGCGGCGGAAATTTGCGGCTGCGCCATCGGCACGATGAAAAGCCGCGTCAATCGGGCGCGCAATCGGCTTGCCGAGATTCTCGCGATCCATTCGACGAGCGAATTGGGCCACGACGAAGAATGGCCGCTCAACGATCCGATCGCGGTCAGCCATCATCTGTCCAAGACCGGCAGCGATTAGCGCCCCGGCTTCGCAAAAGAGCGAAGCGCAATTCCTGATTCATTGAGCTTTGCGCGAACCGCGGCGGCGATCGCAACGGCGGCGGGCGTGTCGCCATGGACGCAGATCGAGTCGATCCCGGCCGGCAGCATTTTTCCGGTTAGCGAAATCACCGCGTTTTTCTGCACCATGGCCAGCACGCGCGTGGCGATGGCGGCGGGATCGTGCAGGACGGCGCCGGGTTTCCCGCGCGGCAGAAGCAATCCATCGTCGCCATAGCCGCGGTCGGCGTAGATTTCGCGCGCCACCGCAAGGCCTTCCGCCCATCCCGCGCGCTCCAGTTCGGTTCCCGCGACGGCGAGGAAGATGAGCTGCGGATCGACGGCCTTTGTGGCGCGGGCGATGGCGCGCGCGACATCGGCTTCCTCGCTCGCGACATTGCTTAGGGCGCCGTGCGGTTTCACATGGGTGATCTCATGCCCCGCATAGGCGGCAAGCGCCTGCGCCGCGCCGATCTGATAGGCGACGAGCCGCTCGATTTCCGCGGCGGAAAACGGCAGCCGCCGCCGGCCGAAGCCCCAGAGATCGGGAAAGCCCGGATGCGCGCCGACGGCGACGTCCCTTTCTCTCGCCAATTCGAAGGTCCGCGCCATGACCTGCGGATCGCCGCCATGGAAACCGCAGGCCACATTGGCCGTGGTGACGATTGCGAGCATTGCGGCATCATCGCCCATCTCATAGGCGCCGTAACTTTCGCCGCAGTCGCAATTGAGATCGATGCTCGGCATGGACCTATGATGCACGGCCGATGCGGGCGCACAAGACGCCCGTCATGTCCGGTGGCGTCGCGCCTTCAGCTCGCGGGCGCGCTGATCGATCAGCATATTGGCGATCTTCATCCGCGCCGTCGCCTGTTCGGACAGGCCGGGATGCAGCATGTCGGGATGATTGCGGCGGGCAAAATCGCGACGGATGCGGGCGAGGTCGTCGAGGCTTGCGGTGTTTGCAAGATCGAGTTCCATCGCGACGCGCTCTTCCTCGTCCAAGGGCGCAAGGGAGGGCTGCGCTTCGCCCGTCGCCTCGCGGTAGGCGGCTGCCGAACTTTGCGCGGCAACGGCGGCCTCGGCCGCGGCGGCGAAAATCTGAAACAACCAGTCCGGCTGGGCGGCGGGTGCGAGAACGCTATCGATCTCCGCCCCTTCCTCAGGAGTCAGCGCCACGTCTTCGAGCACATCGGCGAAGGACGGTTGCCGTATCGCCCGCATGAAAAACTCCGCTCGCCTGCCTCGCACGCCATTCAACGGCGCGATCGCTTAAGAATGGATTAACCAAGCGCGCGCCTCACATCATCGTGTCATGGCCGCCAAAACGTCGGCATGCCGTAACCGGCCGTAAAAGCTTTTGCCGCACTTCTCATGCGATCTGCTGCGCAAGGACGCGACGTGACGAGCATGGACATGACGGCCAAAAGCGCCGAGACGCCGCGCCCTGCCGCTGTCGGCCGCGCGCCGCTGCCGGTTTGGCTCCTTATCCTTCTGGCATTGGCGCTCGGGCTGGCGATGTCCTGGACAGGAGCGCGCGGCGTTTGGCTGCACAATACGTTTTCCGATCCCGACGACGCGATGCAGCTTGTGCAGGTTCGCAATCTTTTAGCCGGGCAGAACTGGTTCGATCTGACGATCGGCCGGCTCGATCCGCCGCATGGCGTCTTCATGCACTGGTCGCGGGTGATCGACGTGCCGCTGGCGCTGTCGATCAAGACCATTGGACTGTTCATGCCGGCCGACATGGCCGAGCGGCTGACGCGCCTTCTCTTCCCGCTCATGCTGCAAGGTCTGCTTTATGCCGGTATTGCGCGTCTTGCGCGCCGGCTTGCGGGCCCTCACGCTATCCTGCCGGCGATTGTGCTGACGCTGCTGAGCGGGCTCATGTATGCGCAATTCCAGCCGGGGCGCATCAATCATTCCGCCACGCAGATTGTGCTCGTCGTCTTTATGCTCGGCAGCTTTGTCGAGGCGCTCGAGCCGGCCCGTGGCTCCCGCGCGGCGCTGGCCGGCCTGCTCGCGGCGCTGTCGCTGTCAATCAGCCTTGAGAATCTGCCGTGGATTTTGGTGCTCGGTGCTCTGGCGATCGGGTTTTGGATCGCCGGCGGGGCGGCGCTGCGCAGCGCCCTCATCGCCTTCGGTCTCGGTCTCGGCGCCGCCCTGCCCGTCGCCTTCGTCGCCACGATCGGCCAAGCGCATTGGCTCGACGCAAGCTGCGATGCTTATTCGCTCGCTTACCTCGTGCCGGGCCTTGCCGGCGCTGCGGCGATCGTCCTTCTCGGTTTCCTCTCGCCGCGGCTCGCAAACCGGCCTGCGCGTCTCGCCGCAGCCCTCGTCGCGACGGGCGGCGTCGCCGCATCCGTGGCGCTGAGCAAGCCGGTCTGCTTTCTCGATCCCTACCACGGCATCGATCCGTTGTTGCGCGAGCTCTGGCTCCGGCATGTCGAAGAAGCCCTGCCGCTCTCGCGCTTTTTCGCCATGCGCCCGGTGACGGCTTTGAGCTTCACCATGCCGGTCGTGCTCGGCTTTACGGCTTCGGTCGCAGCTTGCATCGTCGAAAAAGACCAGGCACGTCGGCCATGGCTTGCCGTCAGCGCACTCACCGGCGCGGGCCTCATCATGTGCTTCTGGCAGATTCGCATCTTCGGTTTCGTCGGACCGATCGCGCTCCTTGGCGGCGCCTGGCTCATTGCAAGATTGTACGAGCGCGTCGCGCAGACGCGCGGCCGCGCGCTCTCGGCCGGCGCTTGGCTTCTGGTGCTGCCGTTCTCGCCTGTCGGCTGGGCCCTCGCCGCGACGGCATTTTCGGAAACACCGCAACAACAACCGCGCAATGCCTGCCTTGCGACATCGGCCTACGCGCCGCTTGCGCAATTGCCGCCGGGCCTTATCGCAGCGCCCATCGACATGGGGTCGCATATTCTCGCACTGACGCCGCATTCCGTGCTCGCTGCGCCCTATCATCGCGACAACCATGGCAATCGCGTCGCCCTTGATGCGTTTCTCGCGCCGCCCGACGCGGCGCAAAACATTCTGCGGGCCGACAAGGTGACCTATGTCGTCAATTGTCCGGGAATGGGCGAATTGAACGCCCTCGCCAAACGCGCGCCCGATTCTCTCGCGGCACACATCATCGCCGGGACTTCGCCGGCATGGCTCACGCCGGTGCCGCAGCGCGGGTTATTTCAAGTCTTCGTGATGAAGCCGTAATCCGCCAGCCGCTTCGACGAGATTGCCAAAGCTTAATTTGAAGGCCTCGCAAGCCCAGCCTAGCTCTTCTCCGTCGACGCCGAGTCGAAGGGAGATTTTCCATGAAATCGCGCCTGCCCCTTGCTCTCACCCTCGCCGGTATTGTCGGCTGCGGCCTCACCTCCATGGCGATCAATGCCAATGCCGACCCGGCCGCGGCGCAAAGCACGGATCAATCTCCAGCGGATGCCGCCGCGCCCGATCATCTCAAATTTTCCGATGCGGATCGCGCTGCTTTTCTCGACGCGCGCATCGCCGCGCTGCATGCCGGTCTCGAATTGACGCCGGCGCAGGAAAAGCTTTGGCTCCCTGTCGAAAGCGCCTTGCGCGATACGCACAAAGTGATTGCCACACAGCGCGCAGCACGACGCGACGGACCGCGTCCGGCCGATCCGGTCGCCTGGCTGCAGCGGGTCAGCGACAACGCCCTTGCACGCGGCGAGGCTTTGAAGAAACTCGCCGATGCTGCCGCGCCGCTTTATGCCGCGCTCAATGACGATCAGAAGCACCGGCTGCCGTTCCTGCTGCATGCCGCGCGATTCCATGTCTTTGGCGAGCGCTTTGCCGCTAATGACGGTTGGCATGGCCATGAAGGCTGGGGCTGGCGCGGCGACCATGACGGCGATCACGGCGGCGATTTCAGCCACAGCCAGGATGACAACGATCAGCCGGCGCCCGACGGCAACGATCGCTAACGACGTTACCCTCTCGCCGTTTCCAGGATCGAGGGTCCTCGGCCTGCGCTATTTCGCTTGCTTGGCGAGAAGATCCCGGATCTCTTCGAGCAGGACTTCCTGGCGTGGCGGCGGCGCCGCGGCCGCCTCTTGCGTTTTCTGATGCAAGACTTGCTGTTGCAGCATGTTGATCGCCCGCACGACGAGGAAAAGCACAAAGGCGACGATCAGAAAATTCAGCACGATCGTCGCGAAATTCCCCCAGGCGAGCACGGCGCCCTGCCTTTTTGCATCGACGAGGACGTGCGACGTCACATTGTGCGACAGCGGCGTAAAGTAATTCGAGAAATCAAGACCACCGGTGACCGCGCCGATCACCGGCATGATCACGTCATTGACGAGCGAATCAATTATTTTGCCGAAGGCCGCGCCGATGATCACGCCGATGGCGAGATCAATGACGTTGCCGCGCATCGCAAAGTCACGGAATTCCTTCCACATCCTCACCCCCTCTTTTCAAATCGCCGGCAGAATGTTCAACGCGCCTGGCACGTTCCCCGGTACGAGCCCGCAAAGTCAAGCGGAACCGGCGGTGGTGCGTGCGTCGCCGCACGCGCCGAATAAAATGCCGCGCTCTAATTAGCGGTCGTCGCGGAAATGCTGAAGTGGTCCCGCTCCGCGTCCGACCTCGAGCGTATCGGCGGCAGCCAGGCTTTGCGTAACGTAATCTTTCGCCGCCGCAACCGCGGCCGGAAGCGGCAAGCCGTTCGCAAGTCCGGCGGCAATGGCCGAGGCGAGCGTGCAGCCGGTGCCGTGCGTATTTTTCGTCGCCACGCGGGGCGTGCTGAAGACGCGGGCGCCGCTGCTGTCGTGGAGAAGATCGGCCGAGTCATCTCCGTCGAGATGCCCGCCCTTGACGAGAACCGCTTTGAAGCCCGCACGGCAAAGCTCGGCGGCGAGCGCGCGCATGGCGTCGATCGACGCCGGGACGGGGGTTCGCGCAAGCTGCGCCGCTTCGGCGAGATTGGGCGTCACCAATGTGATGAGCGGCGCGAGATGGCGAATGAACGCATCGGCAAGGTCTTCGGTGGCGAGGGCATCGCCGGTTGAGGCGCGCATCACCGGATCAAGCACGACGTGGGGCGGTCGATAGGCGGCGAGGGCTCGGGCGACGGTTTCGATATTGGCGCGCGTGGCGAGCATGCCAATCTTCACCGCGGCGATATCGATATCGGCGAAGAGGGCATCGATCTGCGCAGCCAAGAAATCCGCCGGCACGGGCATGAGGGCGCGCACGCCCTGCGTATTTTGCACCGTCAAGGCGCTGGTCGCGGCGACGCCGTAGCAATGCAGGGCGGCGAAGGTCTTGATGTCGGCGAGGACGCCGGCACCGCCCGAAGGGTCGAAACCAGCAATGGTCAGGACATTTGCGGTCATATCAGGCTTTGACCGTGCCCGTTTCGGGCGTACGGCCGAGACGTTTCTTGCGGTGGCGGATCGGCAGACCGATCAAATGGACAAGCCCGCCGCCGAGGAGGAAGCCGATCATGCCAGAAATGAAACCGTCTGGCGTCGTCGGCACGGCCGGCTGATAGGCTTCGTAAGCGCGCGCGGCAATCGTCGGGTCGAACGTCTCGGCGAGCGCGATCCACTTCGACACGACATTGCGCGAATTGAACGCCGCTTGCGCTTTGCGCAGCCGTGCCAGCCGCTTGATCAGGTGCTGCATCTCGGCGCCGCGTCCTTGCGCCAGCGGATCGGGATCGGCTTCGAGCCGGGCGACGGCCTGCGCTTCATTCAGATGCTGCGCCCCGGCTTCGGCATCGAATTGACCGACGATGGCCGACAGTTCGTCGATCGCGCCGCCGAGCCGCTGCTGATATTGCTGCCAGAATTCCGGTGCCTGCGTCGAGGCGAAGCCAAAGACGAAGGCAAAGAAAAGCGCAATGCGGTTGATGATCATACGCGCTCCCGTTGGCCGCCGCAGGCTGTCTTATCGCCGTATGACTATAATCGATTGTGACGGCGCGGCGATCAACCCGGCATATCGAGGAGGCCGGCGTTACCTTCGCCGCTGCCAAACGCGAGACGGCGTCCGGTTTCGTCCCAGGTGAGCGCGGTGATCATATCCTCCGTCCCGGCCTGCGTGCGGCGGACGAGAATTTCGGCGCCGTCGGTCATGCGGCAGAGCAGGATCCAGCCATCTTCGTAGCCGACCGCAACGACGAGCGCTTTCGGGTGACAGGCGACCCGCGAAACCTTGGCGCGGCGGACGCCGCATTCGCGCGGCTGCTTCTTCATCGGCCCGTCTTTGTCTTTGAACGGCCAAATGATGCAGGCCTCGGCGCCGGAGGTGGCCAGCCAATGACCGTCGAAAGACCAGGAGAAAGAGCGGGTCTTGGCGGGATAGCCGGACATGCGCATGTCGCGCTTATCCGAGAGCCGCCAGCCGTGCAGCGCGTTTTCCTGCATCGAAGTGACGAGAAAGCGCCCATCGGGCGAGAAGGTCGCATCGAGATGCGCGCCTTTCCATTCGAGCAACTCGGCCGGTGCGGCGGCATTGGGAAACCAGAGCGTTGCGCCGTTGTAATGCGCGATGGCGAGCCGATAACCTTTTGGCGCAAAGGCAAGGCCGCGCACCGAAGAGGGCGCGGCGAAGCTTTTGAGGCCGCCTTGCGGATCGCGGGCGAAGACCTGCTTGCCGCAGGACCAGGCAAGCGCGCCATCGTCGCGGGCGGCGAGCGCATCGATCCACTTGCCCGTCTCCGAGAAAATCTCCTCATGCGTGCCATCGCCGGCAAGCGCAACGACGCGGCCATCGTCGCCGCCGGTGACCAGCCTCTTGCCGGCCGTTGCCGCGGCGAGAATGGCGCTCTCAGGGTGCAAGGCGATACGCGTCTCGCTGTCGCCGTCAAGCCGCAGCCCCGTGCCGTCGCCGAGCGCGAACACCGCGGCCGGCCCGAGGAAGGCTGCCGCGGTCACATGCGCGCCAGCCGCCACCGGCCTGACGCGTTCGGTCAGCGACGTCGCGTCGTTCATCAGGCGGCGCAGGCCAAGAAGCCCTGACGGATCTCGTCTTCCTTCAGATGCTTGCCGATGAAAACGACGCGGCTCGTGCGCTTTTCGTCCGGCCGCCATTCGCGCTGCACATCACCATCGAGCATCATGTGCACGCCCTGGAAGACGAAACGTTTCGGGTCGTTCTTGAAGGCGAGAATGCCTTTCGAACGCAGGATCGAAGGGCCTTCCTTTTGGATGTATTCATTGAGCCAGGGCAAGAATTTTTCCGGATCGACATCGCCGTCGAGCGACAGCGCCACCGATTGCATGTCCTCGTCGTGATAATGTTTGAGGCCGTGCTTGTGATCGTGATCATGGTCGTGATGATGATCGTGGCCGTGATGATCATGATGATCGTGGCCGTGATGAAGATCGTGATGATCGTCATCCTCTGTTTCGAGAAAGTCCGGCTCGATCTCCAGAATGCGGTCGAGATCGAAGGCATTGCGGCCGAGCACGGCGTCGAGCGGCACGGCGCAATTCACCGTCTTGTGCAGTTTGGCGTAGGGATTGATCGCCCGGATCCGGGCCTCAACTTCGGCGAGTTCGTCCGGGGTGACGAGATCGGTCTTGTTGAGCAGGATGACATCGGCGAAGGCGACCTGGTTTTTGGCCTCCGGCGCATCCTTCAGCCGCTCCAACAGCCATTTGGCATCGGCGACGGTCACCACGGCATCGAGCCGCGCCGCGTCCTGGACATCGGCATCGACGAAAAAGGTTTGCGCCACCGGCGCCGGATCGGCAAGGCCTGTCGTTTCGACGATGATCGCATCGAACCGGCCCTTGCGCTTCATCAGCCCTTCGATGATGCGGATGAGATCGCCGCGCACGGTGCAGCAAATGCAGCCGTTGTTCATCTCGAAAATTTCTTCGTCGGCGCCGACGACGAGATCGTTGTCGATCCCGATCTCCCCGAATTCGTTGACGATGACGGCGAATTTCTTGCCGTGCGGCTCGCTCAGAATGCGGTTGAGCAGCGTAGTTTTCCCGGCGCCCAGATAGCCCGTGAGGACGGTGACAGGAATTTTTTCGGCCATGCCAAACTCCGGAGAGGATCAAAAAGGTCGCCGACTTTACTGCGCAAGGTGGCGAGAATGGGTGTCAAGCCGAATGCCACGCGCTGGTCCGGCGCGGCGCAGCGGCCAGGACGTAGATAAGCGTGCTGAGCGCGGTTATCCAGAAGCTTGTCGGCCAGTCGGTGTAGAAGGCGAGCGTCAGGCCGCCCCAGGCCTCGGCAAGCGCCAGGGCGGCCGAGAGCAGCACGCCGGCCGCGACGCCGCTCACCAATTTTTGTGCGGTTGCCGCCGGGCCGACCATCAGGGCGAAGACCAGCAGCACGCCGACGATTTGGGCGCATTCCGCTGTCGCCAGCGCCACGACGGCGAGAAACAGCACGGAATAGAGCTTGAGCGAGACGCCCTTGGCCTCGGCCAGCTCAGGCTGAAGGCTCGCAAAAAGCAGCGGCCGCGCGATGATCGCCAGCGTGGCGAGGCAGATTGCCGCCAGCCCCGCAAGGATCCAGACGGTCGCCACGTCGACGGCGAGGACATTGCCGAAGAGTAGGGCCGTCGCGTGGGTCGCAAAGCTCGTATAGAAATGCAGGAACAGCAAGCCGAGCGCGAGCGAAAAGGCGAGCACGATGCCGATCGCGACGTCGCGTTGCGCCAATTGTTCGCCGATAAAGCCCATCAGAATGCCGGCGGCGACGGTCATCCCGACGAGGCCCCAGAGCGGCGCGAGACCGACGAGCACGGCGCCGGTCGCGCCGGTGAAGCCGACATGCGCCAGCGCATGGCCGGCAAACGTCTGGCCGCGCAGGACCAAAAAATAACCGACGAGGCCGGAGACGAGCGCCACTACCGTTGCGGCGGCAAAGGCGTTGCGCATGAAATCATATTCAAACATGCGGGGAGTCTTCCTGCGACATGGCTTCGTGGCCGTGCGCCTGCGGGTGGTCATGACCATGCTCATGGCGATGTTCGTCGCGCTCGACATCGTGGCCGCCCGACATCACGAAAATCCGGCCCTGAACGTGGATGACGTCGATCGGCGCGCCATAGAGCTTCGAGAGCACCGGCGGCGTGATCACCGTCTCGACCGGGCCGAGCGCCGCCTGGCCATTGCCGAGATAAAGCACCTGATCGATGGCGTTGAGGAGCGGATTCAATTCATGCGCGCTGAACAGAACCGTGATGCCGAGGTCGCGTTGGAGCCCCTTGACCAATTCGACCACCTCCTGCTGGCGGCGCGGATCGAGACTGATGAGCGGCTCGTCGAGCAGCAGCAATTTCGGATCGCCGATCAGGGCTTGCGCCAGCAGCAGGCGCTGGCGCTCGCCACCCGAAAGCTCGGCCAGCGGCCGATTGGCGAGCTTCTCGGCGCCAACGCGCTCGAGCGCGCGCCGCACCTGCTCGCGCGCTGCGGCGCTGAGGATCGGCAGGCCCGGCTTAAACCCGTCGGCAACGCTCGCGACAAAGTCCCAGCCGCTGATGCGCAGGCCTGGCAGGCTGCTCGCGGTCTGCGGCCGGTAGCCGATATTGGGATTGCCGCGGGTCGCCGGCTCGCCAAGGACGCGGATCGACCCCGATTTCGGCGTCAGCAGGCCGAGCACGGCGCGCATCAGCGTCGTCTTGCCGGCGCCGTTCGGGCCCAATACGCCGACGAATTGGCCGGCGGGAATGTCGAGGCTAATGTCGGCGAGCACAATGCGGCTGCCGAGGGCCAAGGTAAGCTTGCGCAGCGCGATGGCGTTCATGAGCCTCTATTTCGGCAAGGCGCGATCGACCGCGTCGAGCTCGCGCACCATCCACTGCTGGTAGCTCGTCTCCCGCGGTTCGGTCTCGGTCGCGCCGATGACGGGGACGCCGGATTGCTTGGCCAATGTCTGCATCCGCTCGGCAATCGGGTCCGACGCCTGACTGTTATACACTAACAAGACGACTTTGTGGTTCTTGAGATCGTCCTCGAATTTCCCGACCTCAGCGGCGCTGGGCTCGGTATTGTTCATGACCGCGATCTGGAAGCCTTGATTGCGGCTCGTAAGGCCGAGCGCGTCGAGCATATAGCCGAAGACCGGCTCGGTCGCGGTGACGGCGCGGCCGGCGAGGCGGGCGTGGAGCGCGGCAATCTTGATCTTGATGGGCTTCAGCGAGTCTTCGAATTGCGCCAGACGCCTGGCGTAATCCACCTGATGCGCCGGATCGGCCGCCGCGAGGTCGCCGGCGAAGGCTTTAGCGAAGGCCGCCATGATCGTGATGTCGTACCAGAGATGCGGATTGTCGCCGGATTTCTTGCCGGCGAGATCCGCCACGACGATCACCTTGCGATCCGGGTTCCTCGCGGCATCGAGGAGTTTTTGTATCCAGGGATCGTAATCGGCACCGCTGGCGACGACGATTTTCGCGCCCGATATAGCCCGCGCGACGGAGGGGCTTGCTTCGAAAAGGTGCGGGTCCTGGTCCGGATTGCTGAGAATGCTCGTCACCGTCACATCGGCCCCGCCGATCTGCCGGGCGACGTCGCCATAGAAATTCTCTGCCGCGACCACGGAAACCGGGGTGGCCCGCGCCCAGGCCGGCGCCAGGACGAGGCCGGCCGCGGCGGCAAAGGCCAGAAGGCGTTGGGGACGCGCGTGGGCGATGAGTCGAAACATGAGCAACCTCGACCTTGGAGGAAGGAGCGTGTGTAATACTATAACATTTACGGCAATCTTCGGGCGCCGGGGCGATCACATTTATGTTATAGTATCACGTCGGCATGGTCGGTCGTGGCTGCCCCCGCGCTTGCCGCGACAGGACTTTTTCTCGCCTGACTTTTTGGCTATCTGCCATCCATGTCGCGGCGTCTTCTGCTCCCCTTCCTGATTCTCGTCATCGGCTTTGCCGGCGTCGGGCTCGGCTCCTTTCTGACCATTTCCAAGCAGGCGGGCGCCCCCGTTCCCTCGATCGGCGGTCCGTTCCGGCTAGCCTCGTCGAACGGTGGCGAGGTTACCGACGCCGATTTCAAGGGCCATCCGTTTCTCGTCTTCTTCGGCTATACGCATTGTCCGGACGTCTGTCCGACGGAACTCTTTCAGCTCTCGCAGATGCTGAAGGCGGCGGGCCCCGACAAGCCGCTGAAGGTTCTTTTCATCACCGTCGATCCCGAGCGTGATACCGCGCCGGTGCTCAAGCAATATTTGTCGAGCTTCGATTCGCGCATCGTCGGCCTTACCGGCACTCCGGCGCAGATCGCCGCGGTCGAGAAGGAATATCGCGTCTATGCCCGCAAGGCGCCGTCGGCGAACGGCAAAGACTATGCGATGGACCACACCGCCATCATCTATCTGATGGACAAGCAGGGCCAATTCGTTTCGGCTTTCGACGTGCAGCGGCCGCCGCAAGTCGCGGCGCAGGATTTAGAGGCCTATCTCTAAGTCTTGGCTTCAAGGCCGGCTTCAATAGAAGCCGATCGGAAAATATTTGAGATAGATGTCGGTATAGACGCCGCGCCGGGCGAGTTCCGACAGGGCATAATCGAGCGCGCGGCGTAGGTCTTTGTTGCCCTTCTTGACGGCGATGCCGACGCCCTCGCCGAAATAATTGCTGTCGGTATAGGGGCCGCCGCGAAACGCACAACAATGGTCCGAATTTTTGCCGGCGAGCCAAAAGCTCGATGTGATCGCATCATCGAAGAACGCATCGATCTGGCCGCCGCGCAGCGCCGCATAAAGTTCACCGCGGTTGGCGAAAGTCTGGCGCCGCACCTGCGGAAAGAATGTTTTGAGATAGGCCTCATGCGCCGTCCGGCCGATGACGCCGACGCTCTTGCCGGCGAGGCCTTCCGGTGTCGCCTCGAAGCTCGCATCGGCCCGGGCGACGAACCGGGCGGGCGTCGTGTAATAGGGGGCGGTGAAATCGAACCGGGCCCGGCTCGCCGCGTCAATACGGATGGAGGCGATCAGTGCGTCGCCTTCGCCGGCATTGAGCGCCCCTTCGAGCAGGTCGAAGCGCCGCGCCTGAATCGTGCAGGCGATCTTTAATTGCTCGCAGATGGCGCGGGCGAGATCGACGTCAAAGCCGGTGAGCGTCCCGTCGGGCAAAGCAAACTGGAACGGCGGATAGTCGTCCTCGGTCAAAAACCGCAGTGTATGGATGGCGCCGAGATCCGGCTTTTCCAAGCGGTTTTGCAGATCGAAATAATTGGGTACGGCCGGCGCCTGGGCGAAGGCGAGGCCGGGCGCCAAGACGAGCAGCAGAAGGGGCCGCAGGACAGCGAAACGGCGCAATAAGAAATTCGCCAAAACCCCAAAACTTGAGCTTGGCTTTTGCTTCCGGCGCCGGACTGCTTCCCGCATGGAGATTTATTGACTCCCGCCATGGCCGCAGCAAGCCGTCCTCGCGACCGTGCGGTAGCCGCTCGAAAACCGGCTGATCAGCCGCGTTCACTGCGGGCTTGCCTACTATGGCGTCTCCCAGGCGCATTTGGCAATGCAGCGAAAAATGCCGGGCGCGAGGCCGCCGGCGGCCTTCAAAGGAGGCTGAAGTAAAAGAAGCGGCCCTCAACGGGCCGCTTCGATACCAGCTAAAAAATTATGCGACTAGCGGCAAAAACATCGCCGACGCGCAACGGGAGATTACAGGAGTTCGGATAGCAGGGAAATAAAAAAAGACACGCAGGACGCTAAAATTCGTTAACGGGCGATGACCTGGCGACGAGCGTCCCTCCGCTTTCTCCAAGCCGATGGGGTTCAAAGCCAATCGGGCTCGCCGTACAAAGTCGCACCGCATCGCGCGTCACCGTCGGCGCTTGCGCGGCTTGCTTCCTATTCGAGCAACGTGTTGCGTGCGCTGAGAAATCTCTGGCTGATCCGCTCCGACATTTCCATATAGGCATTGCTCGCGTCTTCGAAGAGTTCGCCGAGTTCGAGCGGCAGTTCGGCGCGCCGCTGCAAAAGCACGTCGAGCATCGTCTGATGGTCGGCGAGCGAGCGGCGCAGCGAATTGGAAAGCTCTTCGAGGATGGCCTTCGTTTCCGCTGCGCGCCATAGGGCCTTTGCTGGCTTGGCCGGTTGATGTGGTGTTTCGTGTGAGCCTGACGAAGGAGTCATCTGATCTGCTCGAAATCAAAGAAACGCGGTGAAAAAAATGTTGCGGCAATAACAAGCTTGTCATTTGGCCCGCCAGGCTGAATAGCTGGCGATTTGGTGGAGACGAACTGACGCACCTGCCCTCTCAATTGTTTCGCCTGATGCCTTGGCTCGGGTGCCAATTGCCGTGCCGGCCTTTTGATAGTAGGGCCTCCTATCGCGCCGGCTCCGTGCCAGCGCGCACATCCCGGAAACGACATGCCTGCCCCAGACGATTCGGCCCTCGTGCCGCCATCCTTTCGCGAAGCCGCAGGCCATGCGGGTGCCTGGCCGTTCGAGGACGCGCGCAAGATTGTCGGCCGGATCGCCCGGACCGGACAGAAGGACGTCATCTTCGAGACGGGCTATGGGCCGTCCGGCCTGCCGCATATCGGCACGTTCGGCGAGGTCGCGCGCACGACGATGGTGCGCCACGCCTTCCGTCTGCTCACCGACGACACGGTGAAGACGCGCCTCATCGCCTTCTCCGACGATATGGACGGGTTGCGGAAAGTTCCGGACAATATTCCGAACAAGGCGATGGTGGCAGCCCATCTCGGCAAGCCGCTGACGCAGATTCCCGACCCGTTCGGCACACATCCGAGCTTTGGCGCGCATAACAATGCGCGGTTGCGCGGCTTCCTCGATCAATTCGGCTTCGATTACGAATTTGCCTCGTCGACGGATTATTACACCTCGGGGCGGTTCGATGCCGCGCTCTTGCATATGCTCGCGCGTTACGAGGCGGTGATGGCGATCATGCTGCCGAGTTTCCGGCAGGAACGCGCTGCGACCTACTCGCCCTTTCTGCCGGTCCATCCCGAGACCGGCGTCGTCATGCAGGTGCCGATCGAAATCGTCGATGCGGCGGCGGGCAAGATCGCCTGGCGCGATCCCGCCAGCGGCGAGAACTATACGACCCTCGTCACCGGCGGCCACGCCAAGCTGCAGTGGAAGCCTGACTGGGCGATGCGCTGGTATGCACTTGGCATTGATTACGAGATGGCCGGCAAGGACCTGATCGATTCGGTCAAGCTTTCGGGCGAGATCGTTCGAGCGCTTGGCGGCACGCCGCCGGAGGGGTTCAATTACGAGCTCTTCCTCGACGAAAAGGGGCAGAAAATCTCGAAGTCGAAAGGCAATGGCCTGTCGATCGAGGAATGGCTGACCTATGCCAGCCCCGAGAGCCTCTCGCTGTTCATGTATCAGAAGCCGACGGCGGCGAAACGGCTCTATTTCGATGTCATTCCGCGCACTGTCGATGATTATCTTTCCTTCCTCGATGCCTATCCGCGTCAGGAGGCGAAGGAGCAGCTTGGCAATCCGGTCTGGCATATCCATGCCGGCCATCCGCCGGCGCCGGAGCTGTTGCGTCATGAGGGGCGCGGCACGGCCATTTCCTTCGCCATGCTGCTGAACCTCGCCGCCGTCGCCAATAGCGAGGACCCGCAGGTGCTGTGGGGCTTTCTGCGCCGCTACGCGCCGGACGTCACGCCGCGGACCCATCCCGCGCTCGACCGGCTCATCATCTATGCGGTGCGCTATTTCCGCGATTTCGTCCGTCCGGCCAAGACCTATCGCGCGCCCGACGCTGTGGAGCGCGCGGCGCTCGAGACGCTTGCCGAGACACTGCTGAACCTGCCGCAGAATGCGAGCGCGGAAGAGATCCAGACGGCGCTCTATGACATTGCGCGGCCGATCCCGCGTTATCAGGATTTGAAGGCAAAGGGCGCGACGCCGGAGCGTCCGGGCGTCTCGAACGAATGGTTCAACATGCTCTATCAGGTGCTGCTCGGCGAAAGCCGCGGCCCGCGCTTCGGCTCTTTCGTGGCGCTTTATGGAGTGGCCGAGACGCGGCAATTGATCGCCGACGCGCTTGCCGGCGACCTCATCCGCCGCCATGCGGAATTTCTCACCGAGCGGGGCGGCGATAAAGGCTAATGCCCGAGCCCATGATGCTGCGCGAGCCAGGGGGCGATATATTTCCACGCCGTCCAGCCGCCGAGGCCGATCAAAGCGACAACCACGGCCGAGCCGAAGAATTCGATGAAGAAGCCGAAGACGAGGCCGAAGAGATTTTTTCGCCGCGGTTTTGGCGCCTCCGCCGCTGCGGGATGCCGCGCGGCGAGCTTTTCCTGCGCTTCGATCTGTGCCCGCGCTGCCCGTTCGAGTGTCGTGTCGCCAGCGAGCGCCTTATCGCGTTCGATCAGCCGCCGGGCGACGTAATCGGTGATCGCCTCGATCATCGGTTCGAGCCGTTCGCTCTCGGCAATGGCGACGCGGCCGAGCCGCGTGTCCTGCACGAAGCGGTAGGTGCGCCGGTCATGCGCCATCTCGGCGAAGGCGATCATATCGATGAACAGCCGCGGCCGTTCGCTCGGCACGAGGGCGAGATCGAAGAGATCGACCTCTTTGGGGACCTCGGCGAGGATCGGTTGCAGTTCGTCGCGCAACATTTCGAGCCGGGCGACCTCTGCGCCGCGCAATTCGGCGACAACGCGGCTGTGTTCGGCGTCGTCGATTCGCGCCTCCCGAAGCGCCTGCCGCAATCGCTCCGCGCCGCCCAAAGGCACGGCGGCTTCGCCCGGGTGGCTTCCGTTCGGCCGTGACGCGCTCTCCACTGGCAGCTCCCTGTTAAGCGGTTCTTAGCGTAGAGGAAATGCGCGGCGAGGCAACCGGCGCGGCAGGCCGCCCATCGCCTCGCGACGCTCGGCGTGATGAAATTTTCCGATCACAATTTTTTCAATCGCGTCGAAATGGATCCGAAAACCGCGTCGCGTTTTCCGGATCCGATGCGTTAGGCGGGCACGAAAATCTCGCCCTTTCCGAGCACCGACATATCGCCGGCGAAGCGGCGCAGCGCGCCGCGGAAGAATTTCTCCGTCCCGGCGCTCTCGGGCTTCAGCGCGCGGCCGAAGACCGGCGCGAAAGCGGCGAAATAGGTGCCGCAATCGACGAAATAGGGCGGCAGATCCGGCGGGTTGGCGAGCGCCAGCGTGCCGCGGCGCATGAGATAGCCGGGATTGAGGCCGACGGCGCCGAGCACGACCAAGGTGCCGGCGACGAGCCGGCTGCCGAGCCAATCGCCGGCGTCGCCTTCGATGATGATCGTGCCGCGCCGCAGCCGGTCGCCGGCCCGGTCGCCGACCGTGCCGCGAACGATGAGCGTACCGCCGCTCATGCCGTGCAATTCGCCTTCACGCGGGGCGGCAAGAAAATCGCCGGCATCGCCGATGATCTCAAGCCGGCCGCTTTCGATGCCCGAGCCGGCATAGGGACCGACATGGCCGGTGACGACGACTTCGCCGCCGGCGAGTTTGCGGCCGACATTGCTGCCGGCGTCGCCGGTCAGAACGACGCGGCCCGCGCTCGAGCCGGCGCCGAGATTGTCGAAGCGTTCCGAGCCGCCGTCGAAGCGGATTTCCTCGACGCTGCCGGCACGGATGCGGAAAATGTCGCCGACCTTGGCCGGCTCCTTCGTTGTCGCGAGATCGATCCCGGCGATCTCCTTGGCGCTCTTGTCTTTGAGCAGATGCGGCACGAGCGGCGATAGATCGAGCCGCTGCGGCGGCTGCGCTTTGAGCGAGAGAACAAGCGTCACGGCGCCAATTCCTTCAGGTGAAAATGGAAGGGTCCGAGCTTGCCGCCATAATTGCCGGCGCTGACGCGGCGTGCGCCTTTCTTCGGGCCGAGCTTGACGATGGCGGCGAGGCCAACGCGCATGGCGTCGGCAACCGCGGCTTCGGTCAATCCGTCGATGACGATTTCGAGCACACAGCCGAGATCGTCGTCGAGTGCGGTCGCGACTTGGCCGCGCAGGGTCGGGCAGAAGGCATCGTTGGTCGAGGCATGCAGCACTTTGTAGCGCGAGCCGACCTTCGAGCCGGAGCGCACGATGCCGCCGGGGAAGGGCATGATCGCGCCCTTGACCTTCTCCATCTGCTCGACCGCGGCTTCCGCGGCGCGCAGCGTCGATTCGTAATCGGCGCCGCAGATGAGCAGATTGCCACCGCCGACGGCGCCCTTGGTGAGGCCGACCGTGGCCTCGCAGAGGAATTCGCCGTCCATCACCGGGATGCGCCAGAAATGCCGGCCGCCGAATTTCTTCGAGATCTGCCAGCCGTCGCCGAAATAGCGCAGGAGATCGCCGAGCTTCATTTCATCCGATGCGGTCAAGTCGGCAAAACAGGCCGAGCCGGGCGAGGTCAGCACGCATTGGCCGACGCGGTTCGTCAACTGGTTCTGCAACTCGTTCGAGGACATGGCGAAGATGAGTACGCGCACGCCCGGCCGTCCGTCCGGCGTATCGCGCGGGTCGACCTCGCCGTCGATTCCCGCCTCGACGCCGCAGCCGATGACCGACGTCGCAAAGCCCGTCATCGTCACGGCCGCCTGGCGCGCCCATTTGCGGTTCGGCCCGGTGATCAAAAGCGCCGTGCCGCGCATCGGGAAAGCTTCGGCGAAGCTGTCGTCGATGCGCACGCCGTTGCGGGTTATCCCTGGCATGCAACCTCCTCAAAGGCATGGTCGACACCGATCGCGTGCTCGGGCACTTTGAACAGATCGCGCGAGAGGCCATAAACCTCGTCGTAATAGCGCGACAAGCGGCGGTCGATATTGGAATCATAGGCGGGCCGCGCGGTGAGTGCGCGGCCGGTGCGGTAATGCGTGATCTGGCCGTCGCGGACGACCAGATCGCCGTCCTTGAAGACGAGATGGGCGTGGCGGAAAGCCCGCGCCCGGTCGGCCGGATCGTCATCATAAACCGCGACATCGGCGAGCGCGCCGGGGGTCAGATGGCCGCGATCCTTGAGGCCGAGGAGCTTTGCCGGCGCGACGCGCGTCATAGTGGCGATCTCGCTGAACGTATATTCGCGCGCAATCGACGCCAGCGTCGTCAGCTCTGCCGCCTCCTTTGGAATGTCGGCGAGCCATTTGTTGCGCAGATCGCGGCTCATGATCAGCGCGAAGAGATCGGGATAGGTCGTATAGGGCGCGCCGTTCGGATGATCGGTGGTGAAGAAGACCTGCGCCGGATTGGTGATGAGCAGGAAGAGCTCGAGCCCAGCCGCCCATTGGATCGCATTGTAGAAGCTCTCGGCCTTGTAGAGATAGGGCACGACGCCGGCGCCATTGACCTCGCCGTCGAAGATCACCGATTTGCGCGGCTTGGCGGTGCCGACCGAAGCGAACTGACGAATGACGTCGCAGGAGATCGTGACCGTCTGCCGGAACATCACGCTGCCGACGTCGATCGTGACGTTGGGTGTCGTGTTGACGGCGGCGGCAAGCTGCGCCGCGGCCGAGGAGAAGCCGCGCTTGCCTTCCTTGCCATAGGCATAGAATTGCAGATGCGCGAGATGCAGCGGCTTGCCGTTGGCGGCTTGCAAGGTCCGCAGCGCGGTATCGACATTGCCGCCGATGCCGAGGTTGTTGGTGTGGAGGTGCAGCGGGTGGGCGATGCCGATGTCCATCACGCCCTGCTGCAAGGCCTCGGTAATCTGGCGCGAGGTGACGCCATAGAACGGGACCGTATCGTCGAGGTCGTAGGTGCGGGCGTTGTCGGCGAAGGCGACCGAGCCGCCGGGGTTGATGCTCTTGATGCCGAGGCCCTTCGTCTGCGCCAGCGCCGAGGCGAGATAATCGGCGATGGCCGTGCGATTGCCTCCCTCGCGCAGAAGGTTGAGCAGGAAATCATCTTCGCCGACGACGGTGAGGATGCCCTTGTCGACGATCGGAATGTCGGCGAGTTCGAGATGCGAATGCAGCGCCGTATGCGTCGGCACGGCCGGCTCGATGACGGTGGTGAAGCCCATTGCAGCATAGCGGCAGCCGGTCTCGAACGTCGACCAGCCAGCGGTCGAAAGCGGCGTCTCGGCCGGGCGCGCGACATGGGCGCGATGGTTCTCCGGCAGCAGCAGGCGGGCGGTGTTCACATTGCCGCCGGCGATATGCGAATGGATGTCGATCGCCCCGGCCATGACGATCTTGCCGGAGACGTCGAAGACCTCGTCCGGCGTTTCGCCGTGCGGCGCCTCAATGATGCGCGAATCTCTGATCCAGATGTCGCCGACGCCGTCCCGCCCGTTGGCGGGATCGACGACATGGCCGCCGGCCAGGCGTATCAACATGCCTCAGTTTCCTTTCAGATGTTCGCTGATGAGGCCGATCACCGCGTCAACTCGCGGCGCTTCGCTCGCCGTCGTGGCGGATGTCGCAGTGAAGCTTGCGACGTCGCGTGCCCATTCGATGGCATCGTGATCTTGTCCCGGCGCGCCGACCTCGATCTGCACTTTCGGCGGATAGGAAAATGTCGTGCCGGGTGCGGCGAGCGCAATGAAGGGCACCTTGCGCCGCCAGTTCGGCGTCGCCGCGCCATAGGCCGAAATCCACAGCGCCGCATCGGCCTCGCCGGTATCGACGAGGCGGTTGGCGTCGAAGCGCCAGATGTCGTGCTCGGGATAGCCGCGGCCGAAGCCGGTGCGGATCGGAAAGCCAGTCATCCAGCCCGATGTCTGCAAGACGCCGACGCCGTTCTGCGCCGGACCGAACGCAAGATTGGTGAAGCGGGTCTTCTGATTGAGATCGAGCACGAGTCCGCTCAAGGCTTCGATGGTCAGTTCGTCGAGCGATTCGGCCGACCAGACGGCGGCGCCGAAATGCGCCGCTTTCAAATTTTCGGCGAGTTCGGCCAAGCTTTTGGCCAAGGCCCCGCCAAGGCGGCTCTTACGCCCGGCGACCGCGGCGCGCAGCCCGGCGACCGCGAGAGGCAATTGATCGGCGCCGACGCCGATGTGAGTCGCGCCGATCGCGGCGGCGGCAGCCGGCTCGCCGCCGAGCCAGAAAATTTTGCGCGCCGCCTTGTCGGGGCTGAGCCGCGGCGGCGCGGCCAGCGCCAGCCTTTCGGCAAGTTCGGGCCAAAGCACGGTCAGGCGCGGGCCGACGAGCAGCACGAGATCGGCGCGGATGCGGACGTCATTCGCCGTCGTCACCATGCGGCCGGCCTGGCGCAATACGCCGACATCGCGCAGCAGCGCATCGCTCGCGGCATGGTCATAGGCGCCGTGCAATTTCTCGGCGAGAAGGATCGCCGCGCGCGCGCCGGCGACATCGGTCTGCAAGCCGGCGACCAAAGGCAGCCGCGCGCCGTCGAGCAGCCGCGCCGCCTCCGCGGCCGCCGCCTCGAGCGGGACCGCCGTGCCATCAACATAAGCCGTCATTTAGTCCTCACGTCGTCGCGACCGCGATCCGAGGTCATGGAGAGAGTTAGTCTTTGTCGTATTTGATATAGGCGAAGCGCTGATCCTCAGCCGGCGTGCCTTCGAGTGCCGAACCGTCCTTGCCCGGCTGCCAATGCACGACCTCCTCGATCTTCTTCGCCAATTGGAAATCTTTGTCGGTAATGCCCTTGGCGGCGTGGTTCTTCAAGCGGACTTCAACCCAGGCGTAAGACGCTGTGATGTCGGGATGATGCCAGGCGGCCTCGGCGAGGTGGCCGACCGTGTTGATCACCATCAGCGTGCCTTTCCAGCTGTGGGTGCGGTATTTCCGTCTTATCCAGCCGTCTTCATAGTGCCAATGCGGCAATTCGCGTTCAAGGCGTGCCTTGATCTCGGCTTCGTCATAGGTGCGTTCGTGTTGACGTTCGCTCATCTCAAAGCCTCCTCCGCGGCGCGCACTATGGCAATATCGATGTTATAGGTCCAGTCTGGCGCGTTTCGTTGAGCGGCGTATAAGGAGCGGCTTGCGCGCCTGCCATATGGGCGTGATGAAGCCTCTGTAAGCGGCGTAGCGTTCTCATTAGATTGAAGGCGAAATGCAAACTCGCGTGTCGGTCCAGACCTCCGCCCGTCTTCACCTCGGATTTTTCGATCTCAATGGGGTGCTTGGCCGCCGTTTCGGCAGTTTCGGCATGGCAATCGACCGGCCCGTCACCGCGCTGACGATCAGCCGCGCCGCGGAAAATCTTGTCGAAGGGCCGGATGCCGAGCGCGTCGGCGCGCATGTCGAGAGGCTGCGCCGGCATCTTGGCCTGAGCGCGGCCTATCGCGTGCGGATCGAGGAGGCCATTCCAGCGCATACGGGTCTCGGTTCGGGGACACAGCTTGCCTTCGCCTTGGCCGCGGGGCTGCGCCGGCTCGAAGGCCTGCCGGAGGATTTTGCCGGCGATGCGCTGCTGCTGCAGCGGGGCGGCCGCTCGGGCATCGGCGCGGCTCTCTTCTCGCGCGGCGGGCTTGTCGTCGATGGCGGCCATGGCCCCAATACGGTGCTGCCGCCGGTGCTTAGCCATCTGCCGTTCCCGGAGGATTGGCGGGTCATTCTGGTCATGGACAGCGGCTTCGAGGGCGTACATGGCGCCGACGAAAGGGCCGCCTTCGCCGCTCTGCCCAAATTTTCGGCGACTGCCGCGGCGGACATCTGCCATCGGTTGCTGATGCAGGCCCTGCCGGCCTTGGTCGAGCGGGACCTGCCGCAGTTCGGCCGGGCCGTCAGCCATATTCAGGCAATTCTCGGCGATTATTTCGCTCCGGCCCAGGGCGGAGAACGCTACACAAGCACTGCCGTTGCCGCCGTGATGGCGCGGCTCGCCCATCATGGCGCCGAAGGCTTCGGTCAAAGCTCCTGGGGGCCGACCGGCTTTGCCTTTGCCGCCAGCGACGATGAAGCGCAGAGACTTGTCCGCCGGGTTCGGGAAGAAAGGCCGGCGCAGACGACGGGGAACGGGGGCGAACCGGTCTTGGTCATTTGCAAAGCCATCAATCACGGCGCCAAAATCACGCTAAATTCACCCGCCCAAGATTTAAGAAGCGCGCCGGACCCATCGGGCGCCGAAGACCTACAGGGAATCAAATAATGGCCAAGCTCATTCTGCACATGCTCAGCCCGCTGAAACATATGAGCCCGTTCGACGTGAACATGGCACTCGACGCCGGCTATGATTCGGTGACGCCCTATACCAATGTCACGCTCGACGAGATCGAGCCGCTCGTGCAGGACGCGATGTTTTCGCGCTCGCCGCGCGATGCCGTGCGCACCGGCGTCTTCATCGGCGGCAAGGATGCGATTCAGGCCCTCGATATGGTCGAGAAGGCCAAAAAGACCCTGCTCAAGCCGTTCGAGATTTCGATCTTCGCCGATCCCGCGGGCTCCTTTACGACGGCGGCGGCGATGGTTGCTTGCGTCGAAAAAGTGTTGAAGCAGAAGAAGCAGCGTTCGCTCTCCGGCACCAAAGTCGTGGTCTATGGCGCCACCGGCGTCGTCGGCTTTTCCTCCGCGGTCATTGCGGCGCTCGAAGGCGCGAAAGTGACGCTCGCCGGCTATAACGGGCCGGACCGCGTCGAAAAGGCGACCCAGGAGATCCGCAAGCGCTTCGGCGTCGAGACTTTCTTCGCGGACGCCAGCGACCACGACAAGGTGCTCAATCTGCTCGTCAATTCGGAAATTGCGCTATGCGCGGGCCGGGCCGGCGTGCAGATCCTTTCGGCCGAGGATATCAGCAAGGCGGCGAATCTGCTCGTCTGCGCCGACGTCAATGCCGTGCCGCCGCTCGGCATCCAGGGCGTCGACCTGCATGACGATGGCAAGGAATTGCCGGGCGGCAGCCTCGGCATCGGCGCGCTTGCGATCGGCAATGTAAAATATCAGACCGAGTTCCGCCTGTTCAAAAAGATGGCCACCTCGGATTCGCCGCTCTGCATCGACTTCCGCGACGCGTTCAAACTCGCGCGTGAGCTTGTCTGAGGCTCAATCCGTCCTGATCGCCGCCGCCTCGGGCCGTGCGCTTGCCGCTGCGGCGGGGCGATCAGGATTTAAGCCGCTGGTTGTCGATTTCTTCGCCGACGATGATACGCGCGCTCTTGCGGCGGCGACGGCGCAAGTCGCCGACGCGGAGCGCGGTTTCGCTGCGGACGAACTCGTTGCCCAATTGCATGCGCTTGCGGCTGGCGAAAGCCCGACCGGGATCGTCTACGGCAGCGGGTTTGAAGACCGGCCAGAAATTCTCGATAGCCTAGCGCAACATTTTTTCGTCTTCGGCAACAAGGCTGCGATTGTCGCCAAGGCTAAAGACCCGCGGACGCTTGCGGCTCTCTGCAGGCAACGCGCGATTCCACATCCCGAGATCCGCTTCGATCCGCCGCCCGATCCCGGCCATTGGCTGATCAAGCGCCAGGGCGGCGGCGGCGGCATCCACATCCGCGGCGGCGACGCAGAGGCCGAGCCGGGCGACTATTATCAGCGCCGCGTCACCGGCATGCCGGTCTCCATCCTGCTGCTGGCCGATGGGCTCGATGTGCAGGCCCTCGGTGCAAGTTCGCAATGGACGGCCATGTCTTCGACGCTGCCGTTTCGCTTCGGCGGCGCGGTCCGGCCGGCGCAATGTCCCGGAGCGCAGCTTGCGGCGCTCGCCGGCGCGGCGCGAACGATTGCTCGAGCGCTTGGCCTTGTCGGCTTGAACAGCGTCGATTTCCTTGCCGATGCGGACGGCTTTCACCTGCTTGAAGTCAATCCCCGCCCCGGCGCGACGCTCGATATTTTCGCCGACAAGGACGGCGCGCTTTTCGCCGCGCATCTGGCGGCCTGCCGCGGCCACTTGCCGGCGCGGCCTTTGGTCTTTACCAAGGCCGCCGCGACAGCGATCGCTTATACGCCGTGCGAACTCCCCTCCATGCCTGCCCTCACCTGGCCGGACTGGTGCAAGGACCGGCAAAGGCCGGGGACGTTCCTGCGTGCCGGCGATCCGGTCTGCACGATTTCGGCCGAGGCCGAAACCGCCGGTGCGGCGCGCGCGCTGGTCGGTGAACGCCTCGCTCTCTTTGAAAATCATCTGTCGCGTAAAGCCCAAAAGGAATGCGTCGCATGACCGAAGCCCCGAAAATCAGTGTCAACAATCTGGCCGGCACCATCGTCGATCGCATGGTCACCGAGGCTGACCGCCTGCGGATCCTCGTCTCCAAAGGGTCGCTGGGCGAAACCTTGATCGATGCGGGCGTCAAGACCGTCGGGGGCTTCGATGTCGGCCTGCTGATGGCCGAAATCTGCCTCGGCGGCCTCGGCAGCGTGACGCTCACGCCTTACGCCGCGACGGCGAAATGGCCGTTCCATCTGACGGTGCGCACTGCAGATCCAGTGATCGCTTGCCTTGCCAGCCAATATGCCGGCTGGGCGCTGAAGCACGAGAAATGGTTCGCGCTCGGCTCCGGTCCCGGCCGCGCCCTGGCGCGCAAAGAACCGTTGTTCGAAGACCTCGGCTATGCTGACAAGGCCAACCGTGCGACGCTCGTCGTCGAGGGCGACAATCCGCCGCCGCCGGAAGTTGTCCGGAAGGTTTCCGAAGATACCGGGGTCCCGCCGCATCGCATCACTTTCATTTACGCGCCGACGCGCAGCCTCGCCGGCAGCCTGCAGGTTGTCGCCCGTGTGCTCGAAGTCGCGCTGCACAAGGCGCATGAATTGAAATTTCCGCTGTCGCGCATCATCGATGGCATCGGCACGGCGCCGTTGTCGCCGCCGCATCCGGATTTCATCCAGGCGATGGGCCGCACCAATGATGCGATCATCTATGGCGGCCTGACGCATCTTTTCGTCACCGGGCCGGCCGACGAAGCGCGCGCGCTCGCAGAAAAGCTGCCGAGCAAAACCTCGCGTGATTACGGCGAGCCCTTCAGCGACATTTTCAAGAAGTTCAAAGGCGACTTCTACAAGATCGACCCGATGCTGTTCAGCCCGGCCGTCGCCGTGGTGACGGCGGTCGAGACCGGCGAGACCTTCTTCGGCGGCGAGATCAACGAAAGCGCCTTGAATGCCTCCTTCTGCTGAGGCCGGTCCGCGGATCGCGCTGCTCGTCGACAAGATCGAGTTTCACGCACGGGAATTGACGCGCGCCTTCGCCCGGCTTGGCGCCCGCGCCATCCCGATGCGGCTTTCGGCTTTCAGCCTCGATACGCGGCGGCCAAGCGGCATCGCCATTCCCGGTTTCGGCACGCGTCTGCCCGATCTGGTGCTGGTGCGCGCCGTCGGCCTCGGCACGTTCGAATCGATCACCTTGCGGCTCGGCTTGCTGCATGCGCTTGTCGGCATGGGCGTGCCGGTCGCCAATTCGCCGCGCGCGATCGAGCTGTGCGTCGATAAGGCGGCGACGAGCTTTCGTTGTTTCAATCAAAACATTCGGACGCCGGAGACCTTCGCGCTCGAAAGCCCGCGCCAAACCCGCGCGCTGGTGCGGCGCGAATGCGGCCGGGGTCCGCTGGTCCTGAAGCCGCTCTTCGGTGCGCAGGGCCGCGGCCTCAAGCTGATCCGCCACGAATCCGATCTTCCCGACATCGCCGAGATGGCCGGCGTCTATTATCTGCAACGCTATATCGGCGTCGAGCGCGACGGCTTTTCCGATTGCCGTGTGCTGGTTGCGGACGGGCGCGTGCTGGCGGCGATGACGCGGCGCGCGGACCATTGGATCACCAACGTCAAGCTCGGCGCCAAGCCCGAGCCGGTCGCGCTCGACGATGAGATGCGCGATCTCGCCGTGCGCGCCGCGGCGGCAGTCGAGGCGGAATTCGCCGGCGTCGACCTGCTGCGCGGCGCCGATGGACGCTGGTATGTGATCGAGGTCAATTCCATGCCCGGCTGGCAAGGCCTGCAGAGCGTGACCGATTTCTCGATCGCCGATGAACTGGCCGCTTTGCTGCTTGCCCGGCACGGCCTTGCGGCCGGCGCGGCCGAGATGGCCTCTTGAACGATTCGAATAAGTTAGAGCGCGACTTATGCGAAAAACCGGAGCCCACTTTTTCGCATCCCGCTCTGCGGCCAAGATCGCGGCTGCGTTCCGCGCGGCCTGCCGCGAAGAAATCGAAGCGCCGAAGCCGGGCAATGTCCATGTTTTCGCCGGCGGCCATAATATGGATGCCGCGCATTTCCTGCTGAGTGCCGAGGTCTCCGCCGGGCCGATCGCGGCGGCTGGCACCTCGGTCGGCGCCCGCGTGCTCGCCGCCGTCGAGGCGAGCTTCGCCGCCGTCGGCATGAATACCAATCTTGGAATTATTCTGCTCTGCGCGCCGCTTGCCGCGGCGGCCGAGCGCGGCGGCGCCTTGCGCGCGGCGCTCAAAGACGTTCTGCGGACTTTGGACGGGCAGGACGCGGCGCGTGTCTTTCGCGCCATTGCTCTCGCCAACCCGGGCGGGCTCGGAGCTGCGCCGCGCTATGATGTGCGCGATATGCCCGAGATCGGCCTGATGGAAGCCATGAACGAGGCGGCGCCGCGCGACCGGATCGCGCATCAATATGCCTCGGATTTCGATGATATTTTTGTGACGGGACGCCTGGCGCTTGCGGATGCCGAAGCTGCCGGGCTTCGGCCGCCTTTGCGGGCGGCGGCGGTCTATCTCGCTTTTCTTGCCGGCTTTCCCGACACGCATATTTTTCGCAAGTATGGCGCGGCCACGGCTGCCGCAGTGCAAAACGAGGCCCAGACCATGCTGATGCTTTTTCGTGCACGGCGCGGCGATTGCCTGAGCGAACTTCTGGCCTTCGACACGAGCCTCAAGGCGCGCGGTCTCAACCCCGGCACGAGCGCCGACCTAACGGTTGCGACACTTTTTGCCGATCGGCTGCGCGATGGCTTGCCGAGCCGGCGCAATGATGATTGATTGCGCCCCGTGCGGAAGGCTCCGCCGCTATCTGGCCAACCGGCCTGTCCCAAAGTCATCGGCATGCTGTATCGAGATGCCGAGGACTGACGGGCGTCGATAACAAGGATAGGTCATTCGTCCCGACGAGGTTTTCGGCGGGAAGTCGTGTTTTGTTCCATCGGAGGAAGTACATATGGCCAAGATAACCAAACTTGGTGTTGGCGAATCGCTCGTCGGCGAAGGCAATGAGGTTGCGCATATCGACCTGATCATTGGCCCGCGCGGCAGCGCCGCGGAATCGGCGTTCACCAATGCGCTCGTCAACAACAAGGACGGGTTCACCACTCTGCTCGCCGTGGTTGCGCCCAATCTTCTCGCCAAGCCCAACACGATCCTCTTCAACAAGGTCACCATCAAGGGCGCCAAGCAGGCCGTCCAGATGTTCGGCCCGGCGCAGCACGCGGTCGCCAAGGCGGTTGCCGACAGCGTCGCCGAAGGCGTGATCCCGGTCGAGGAAGCGGACGACCTCTTCATCTGCGTCGGTGTCTTCATCCATTGGGAAGCCAACGACGACAAGAAGATCCACGACTATAACTATCAGGCCACCAAGGAAGCCATTCAGCGCGCCGTCACCGGCGAGCCGAAGGCCGCCGAAGTTGTCGCCAAGCGCAACACCGCGAAGCACCCCTTCTCGCCGGAATAAGCGGCTCGGTTCTTTTTGCGATCAAAGGGGAGCTTCGGCTCCCCTTTTATTTTGCGGGTCGAGGCCGCGCAGTTCTGCTGCGCCGATCCTGCCGTTATGCAGGGCCGAGGCGACGAGGACGCCGGCAATGTTTGCGGCTTCGAGCCGGCGCAGATCATCCGCATCCCGAACCCCGCCCGCCGCATAAAGATCATGCGTCGGCGCCTGCGCGCGGATTTGATCGAGCCGCGCGAAATCCGGTCCGCTGCCGGCGCCGACCTTCGCCAAGCTCATCACGATGATTCGCTGCGCCCACCGGGCCGGGTTCGTCATAAGGTCCAGCGGTCCGAGGAATTCATCGCCACGGAAATCAAGCGACAGGATGCGGCGCGGCTCTGCGGCAAGACGCGGCGCGGTTTCGAGATCGGCAAGATTTTCGCTGCCGATGATGAGGGCGCCGCGATTCTGCGCGAGCCACGCGGCGGCGTGACTTTCTGTCGCGCGGCCGGAATCGACCCAGAATTCAACTTGAGGAAACTCCGCTTCGAGCGCGGCGATAATCGCCGCGTGACCGCCGGCGCCGGTGATCGCATCAAGATCGGCGATATAGATTTTGCGAAACCGATGAAGCGACAAAAAGCCTTCGATCACCTCATGCGGCCGGCTCGATGATGCCAGCGGCGTCTCGATCGGCGCATAAAGATGCCGGGCGCCGCCGCGCGCCAACACCACATGGCCGCCCTTTAGATCGATGACCGGGATGATGTCCATATTTACTCCTGCGCCAATGTTTCCCTCTCCCCATACGTAAGTTGGGCCTGCCCGACTTACGCTTTTAAAGATATACCAACTCGGGCAGGCCCGAGTTGGTACGGGAGAGGGAACTCATTGCGGGATCGAAGTAACAAATGCAAAGCGTCATTGGCTGGGATATCGGCGGCGCGCATCTGAAAGGCGCGCGCCTTGAAGACGGCAGGATCGTCGCCGTTGCGCAGATCGCCTGTCCGCTGTGGCTCGGCCTCGATCACTTGCACAAAGCCTTTGCCGAGGCCAAAGCGGTGCTCGGTCCCGCCGCGCGGCATGTGGCGACGATGACGGGCGAATTGTCCGATGCGTTTGCCGATCGCGATGCCGGGGTTGCGGCGATTGCTGCTGCTGCGGTGCAGGAGCTCGGCCCGGTCACCTTCTATGCCGGGCCACAAGGCTTCGTTCCGGCCGATGCCGCCGCCAAACTCAGCCATGTCATCGCGTCGGCCAATTGGCATGCGAGTGCGTCGCTCGTGGCGAGGCATTTTGGCGAGGCTCTGTTTGTCGACATGGGCTCGACGACGACGGATATCATTCCGCTGAAAGAGGGCCACGTCGCTGCACGCGGCAGTACCGATGCAGCGCGTATGGCGCATGGCGAATTGGTCTATGCCGGCATTGTGCGCAGCTTCTTGATGGCGGGGTTGCGCCATGTGCCGTTCGACGGGCGCTGGGTGCCGATCATGAACGAGGCTTTCGCGACGACGAGCGATGTCTATCGCGTTCTCGGCACTCTACCGGAGGATGCCGACTTGATGCCGACTGCCGACGGCCAGCCCAAGACGGGTGCAGCCTCGCGGGCGCGGCTTGCGCGGCAGATCGGCCTTGATGCGCGCGACGTCAGCGAAACGGCGCTCGATCAGCTCGCGGCTTTTTTTGCCGAGGCGCAATTGCGCGAAATTTCCGACGGCGCTCTTCTCGTGCTGTCGGGAAATGTGCTCGACAAAACCGCGCCGGTCATTGGCGCGGGTGCAGGCCGCTTCGTCGTTGAACGGCTCGCGGCGCGGCTTGCGCGGCCCTACGAGGATGTCGCTCATCTCTTGCCCGCCGCGCCGGGTCTGCGCCGCCGGGCCGCGGATTGCCTACCCGCCTGCGCATTGGCTTTTCTCGCGGGGCCTTAGATCACGATGATTTCGGATCGAATCGGCCCGAAATCATAAACGCGATCGATTCGCACAGTTTAGAGCGGGATTTTTTTTGCGAAAAACCGCTGACACTTTTTCGCATCCCGCCCTAACCGACGCGCGCGTAATGCGCGGCGATCTTCTCGACAAGCCATCCCCACGCCTCGGCTTCCTGCGGTCCTGCCGTCTTGTCGATGGCAATTTGAAGATAGGCCATTTCGGTCTCGATCTTGTCGCGCGACAGGAAATCGAGCCGGCTCGCGAGCACCGCAAGTTCCAGCACCGCGGCCTTGGCGCGGTTCATGCCTTCGAACGGCGCGTGCTGCTCCTGCCGCAGGACACGACACAAAAAACGTGGCCGTTGCTCGTGCTCTTCGACATGATCGACCGCGAATTCGGCATGGGTCAGTGCCGCGTCGAGCCGCGGTACGGGAAAGTTCGCGATCTTCGTTAGAGGCCAGTCGCGCCGGCCGGTGAGACAACCGGCGAAGATGCGCACGTCGTCGACATAATTGGCGACCGCGAAGGGGACGGCGCGCAGATTGTCGAGCGTCGTCGAGGGCCGGAAGGGTGCGATGATCCATTGATCGCCCGCGGCGATCAGGCCGAGCGGCGCACCATGCACGCGGCCCGCGGCATCGACCGTCGTCACCACGCACTCGCGAATCATCGGCATCAGCGTTCCGCCTTCACGCGCAAGGTGTGGCCCATCGCGCGCGAGCGCGTCAGGTCTTCTTCCGCGTGTTCGGTCGCGACGCCGAAGTCGAGCGGCTCGTCCTGCACATAGCGTTTGCCGAGGGTGAAGGCGAGTTCGGCCTTCATCAGTTCGGTGCCGAGGTAGAAGGCATGTGCGTCGTCGCCTTTCACAGAAAGATGCGGAAAGAGCGCCATCGCATCGCGCGCGACATGATGGCCGTCGCGATTATAAAGGTGGATCCCGTCTTCGGCGACCTCGATGCGGTAATTCGTATCGCGCACGTCCGCGGCGCGTTCGGAGATTTCGGCCGGCGTGATGACGAAGGGCTTCAGGTCGTGCACTTGCGCGAGGCCGGCGCCATAGCCTTTCGGCAGAGCTTCATCGCTGCGCGACGCGAACATCAGCCGCCGCGCGGCGTCGTGCTCGGCGACGGTACGCCGCGTATGCGGGCTCACCTGCACGACGAGCACGTTGCGGATCGACAGTTCGGAGCAAAGGCCCAGCAGCAGCGCGGCGACGCCGCTCGAATCGGCTTCGGTCAATTCCGTCAGATTGCCGGTGCCCATCATCATTTGGGCCTCCGGCAGGCGCCGCCGCGCCTCGATATAGCGGGCGACCGAAGCCGTGAAACCGAAATGGATCGGATCGAGAATCGGATCGATGATGAAGGGAATTCCCTCGCGCTGCGCCCTTTCGGCGAGGCGCACGAGCGAATCGAGATCCGAGTGCGGCTGCGGAATGAGGATCGGCGTCACCGGATATTTGCGGGCAATGCCGAGCGTCGTCTCGGTGAGGCTGAGGAGAAAATCCGCGCCTGCGGCGGCGCCGCGTTCGAGTTCGTCGGCATTGGCCGAATCGACGCTGACTTTATGGCCGGCGGCCTTTAGCGCCCGCACGCTCGCTTCGAGATGCGGAAACGGCGTATCCGGCAGAGCGCCGAGGTCGATCACGTCGGCGCCCGCGGCACGCATCATATCGGCACGCCGCACGATGTCTTCGACCGAAATACCGGACGCATCGACGATCTCGCTGAAGATGCGGATATCGTAGCCCGAAAGATCGGGCGCGCGGCCGCCGCGGCCGAAAAACACCGGCAGGTCGGCGATTTCGTCGGGCCCGCGCTCGACTGCGACGCCCAGCGCACGCGACAGTGCCTCGAGGTCGGCGCGGCAGCGGCCGGGCAGGATGATCCGGTCGGCATCGACCGGCCGTGGCACCCGGCGCAGGATAATCGCCTCGGTCATCAGCGCTGCAACCTTCACGCCGATATCGACGGCGCACCAGACGAAGGGCGTCTGGCCGAGACCATTCATCGTCTTGATGAGACGCGGATAGGCAAGGTGTCCGGTCAAGAGCAGAATGCGTTCGGTCATCGGGCGTTGTCGCGTCTCGGTTAAGCGCGCCGCGGCTGCAGGCCGGGGATGTGTCGGCGCAGAAATTTCGTCGGCGCGTCAGGCAACGCACTGGGTCCGGCAATGAAGATATCAGCGCCGCTCGCCGCGGCAAAATGCGGGAAGAGACGATCGGTCAGCCCGGCATTGGCAAGGTCGGCAAGCGACAGATCGGCGTCGGGGTCGACGGGCGCGCTTTTGATGAGCAGCAGCTGTTCGGCGCGCAATTGCGCCGCAAGCCAGGCCGCGAGCGTGTCGGAGGTCACGTCCCATGATTTCGGCAGCGGCGAAGCAAGCGCCATGGCGGCGGGCGCCCAGCAGGCGACGCGGCCGGTACGCAAGGCCCGGCCGATCGCCGCCGAAGTTTCGGCCATCGCCAGGCGCGGCCAGAGCGCCGCCAAAGCCAGTCCATATTGCTCCATGGCGACGAGCGCAATCTGATGCGCAGCATCGTCGTCGAAACGCATCGTTTTTTGCATGCCACGAACGGCATCGGCAAAGCCGCCGCCGCCCGGCACGATGACGAGCGGATCGGGATAAAGATCGAGCGCTTCGAGCCAGCCGGTCAAGAGAGGCGTATCGGCCAAGCTGCCACCAAGCTTGACCACCAGCGGGCGCGGCGCTCGGCGTGCGGCCATCTCAGATCGCCATGCGCATTAGAGACGACGTCGCCCGGCAGAAGTTCTTCGATCTTTTTGATCGCATTGAATTGATGCGAAAACCGCGTCGCACGTTTCGGTCCG